>JBGCDN010000089.1:0-7106 GCA_045105495.1 Planctomycetaceae bacterium | reverse complement strand
CACGATTCCCTCGGCGGTGGCAGCGGCGGCGATACTCTGATCGGCAACACTGGTCGTGACAGCCTGCTTGGTGGTTCCGGCAAAGACCGGCTGATTGGATCGGCTGGAGCTGACGACATTGATGGTGGCAATGGTCGTGATCGCATCAGCGGAAACGGCGGCAGCGATACCGTCATGGCTGGTCTCGGGAACGACGTTGTTACCGGTGGCGGCGGCGATGACGAGCTCTATGGCCAGGACGGCGAAGATAGCATCGGTGGTAGCGGTGGCAACGACATGATCGTTGGCGGTGCAGGCAACGACACGTTAGCTGGTGGCCAGGGCGATGACACCGTTGAGGGCGGCGACGGAGAAGACCTGCTGAATGGTGGGTCTGGATCCGACATCCTTACGGGTGGCAACGACAACGATACGGTTCGCGGCAGCAACGGATTCGATATGCTGTTCGGCGGGTCTGGACTGGATTCCATGAGCGGCGGATCTGGTGGTGACATCATCTCGTCAGGTGGAACCACACTGTCGACTGCTGACCTCACGACCATCATGAGTGAGTGGGGTTCTTCACGAGACTACGCCACCCGAGTTGCCAATATCTCAGGTGACGCACCAACAACACCGCGAAACAACGGCGACACCTTCGCAACCGTAGCCGATATGGTTGACGATGGAGCCGTTGACATGCTGAGCGGTGACGATGACCTTGATTGGTTCTTCGCCAGCGTCGCAGACGACAGCCTGTCTGATCGACTTGTCGGCGAAGTTCTGGACGATATCGGTTCTTAGTTTCAAGGGAACGTTCTTGAACGTCTCTTGACTTAGCTACGGACAAAAAAGCCGGGTGGGTTCTCAGTAATCCACCCGGCTTGTTTCGTCCGCACTGGTCCGACTCAGGGCATGAGTCGGCTGTATCTCAGTCTTTGCGGGGAAGCAGTACGCAGCCAAGCTATGTCGCCGCTTTCGCGATGTCTTCCAACCACGTATTCACCTCATTGCGATGAGTCCACGTGATAAGGTGTCGCCCGTTCTCAAGAGTCTCAGTCACGTGCCGGTCTGCGATTGGAATGACCCAATCCCGCCGTCCATGCAACTGATGAATCGGTATGCCTAACCGGTTCGCGTCGTCATCGCCAAACTTCCATCCCGCAATTGCTTTCGCACCCCACATTAGCTTTTGCAAATCAGCTCGACCGGCCATTTCGCCTAGCCGCTCGCGATCGAGTTCCCCCAGGCTTTCACGTTTAGCGAAAAGTCGTGACGCCAGGGAAAGCCCGCGTCGCACAAGTGCCGAAGGCAAGGATGAACCGACAACGCGGTTGATCCGGAAGCTAAGAGAGACGGTGTCAGACGTGCGGTTCGATGCGATCAGAACCAACGATGCTGGATTCGGACAATCGCTGTTCTCCACCAAGCGCCCGGCAATCTCCATCGCGAGCGAACCGCCAAACGACATGCCTCCCAGCACGTAGCGACCATCTTCCGGCAGAAGCGGAAGAATGCGCTCCGCGAACGCGTCGGCCGCGGCGGACATACAGGGCTTCGCTTTCCACAACGCGTCGCCTTCGACATCGCTCACAACGGTCAGTTTGTCACCAAGGGCTTCTTGTTGCGGATAGAAAAGATCCGCATCGGCTCCGAGGCCGGGAATAAGGAAAACGTGGCCGGCCATAATGGTTCCAAGCAGCTTAAGAGTTCAGTCGTTCACATTCACTCATACTAAACGCGCGGAATTGCGATTTGGCCAGTCAGCTACTCCGTTGCTCTGGAGCCTCAAACGCGTCGTCGCTGCCCGCCACGGGACGGATATGGGGATGGGGGCTTGGTAGTTCTGGAAGATCGCGTTGCAATCCGTTGTTCCTCCAGGCAGGAATCTGAATGGTAAATGTCGCCCCTAGTCCCAGGCCCTGACTAGCGGCCGTGATTGTCCCACCCATTTCCTGAATCGCATTTGCACTGCTGTGAAGTCCGAAGCCCTGACCGCCATGTTCTTTCCGAGTCGTAAAACCGTACTGAAAGATCGTGTCGATCAGTTCTTCCTTGATACCAATGCCTGTGTCCTGGACAGAACAGCAAACCATCTCATCCTCTTCCCAGACACGAACGTTAACTAAGCGTGCACCGCCATCGTGTTCCGTAACCGCATGATCTGCATTCCGCAGCAAGTGTGTGAGAACCTGAATAATAGATCGCTTGTCCTGCATCACCTTGGAAACCTGGTCGCACTCGCAAGTAATCGCAACATCGTGCCGCGCAAAACTTTGATGCAGCATTTTGACGGCTTCGTCAACCAGATTGGGTAAATACTCGGGAGCAATCGCACCACCACCCAGGCTGGCATATTCTTCCTGTTTGCTGACGATGCTCTTCAGGTTGTCCACACTCAAAGCCATTGTCGAAATCTCTTCGCCCAGCATCTGGGTCTCAGACTCCAACCGATCGCATAGCGAATTCAGAAAGTCGAGAAAGTGTTTCCCTTTCGGATCTTCAGTAAGGAACCCGGCAAGGTCATCTCGATGAGAATCCAAAACCTCGTAGGCAGCGCGTAGTCTGGAGACACTTGACGATTTGACCGAATCACGCACGACACCAGTTGACACGGTTAAAGAATTCAATGCGTTGCCAACATTGTGCAGCATGCCCACTGCAATCTCAGCCATACCTGCTTCCCTGGAAGCGACAACAAGCTTGTTCAGAAGCTCTTCGCGTTCAGACGAGGCGAACAGTTCTTCTCGCCCCAACTGAAGTGCGTCTACCATCTCGTTGAAGACAACCGCCAAGTCGCCAACTTCAGTACCAGGCTCCGGTTCAACTTTGAGATGCTGGATATCATCGGACTGCAGATCACCTTCAATCAGACTGCCCAGCGATTGTTGCAGATCAAGGAAACCGGAAGACGCGTTGTGTTCGGCAATGTTCAGCCCAATCCTCTCAGCCTCTTCGCTCACTCGCAGCGGGAACAGCTTGCTTGCAGCTTTCAGGAAGCAATATGCCAGTCCAAAGCTCCAGCCGAAACATACAAGAACTCCAAGGGACTGAACCCCCAACAAGTGCATTCGTGTAAAGCCGTCAGGAATTCCGGTAGCTGGAATTAGCAAAGCCAAACCAACAGTTCCCCACGCCCCGCAGAGCCCATGGACGGCGACGGCACCGACAACATCGTCCAGTTGAAACTTGCGTTCGATAATTCGAGTACCAAAGAACACAAACAATGCAGCGACCGACCCAACGATTGCTGCCCCGATAGGCTCCAGCAAGAGGCAACCCGCCGCTACGGCGACAAGGCCGCCCAGAATTCCGTTCGCCACATCCACGGGGTCAGGCTGTCCTGAGAAAACGCAGCCGAGCGCTCCGCTGACAACGCCAGCGAAACAACCGGCCAGAAGCGTATTCATTGCAATTCCGGCCACGCTTGCATTGGTTTCGAACGTGCTACCACACGTAAACCCAAACCAGCCAAAGAAGAGAACAAACATCCCCAGAAACATCAGCGGGATATTGTGGCCACGTATCGTGGTGGGAACACCATTGTTGAACTTTCCAATACGTGGACCAATCACAATGATCCCCGCCAGCGCAACCCAACCACCCGTCGAGTGAACCACCGTCGCGCCGGCACAATCGAGGAATCCGAGGGACTCAAGCCAGCCAGACTGGTTCTTGAAAAAGAGCCCGCCCCAGATCCAATGACCCAGCACCGGATAGATCAACGTACAGACGACCTTGGATGCCAATATGTAGCTGCTAAGCGACGCCCGTTCGGCAACAGCACCCGAATCGATCGTTGAAACCGTCGCGCAGAACATTGCCTGAAAAACGAAGAAGGCGGCCAACCAGTAGTCGCCGTTGACAGACGGCGCGAACAACGAGGTTCCGAACCAGCCGTAGTAGGAACTGCCGAACATCAGCCCAAAACCGAATAGCCAGAACGTGATCACAGAGAACGAAAGGTCGGCCACGTTCTTGAACGCAACGTGAATCGAGTTCTTTGCACGGGACAGACCAGCTTCAAGACACATGAAGCCTGCTTGCATCACGAAAACGAGGAACGAGCAGACTAGTAGCCAAACGATGTCGAGATCGCTGTGGGAAGCCGTTTCATTGACCACGGCACCTGCAGCAGGAACCAAACCGGCATTTGCCAAACCTTCGGACTGAATCGGCGCCCCGAGCGTAGTCGAGCAACATAACATTAATAAGCCGATTGCTATCGGCGCTCTTCGGAACATCTTCATCTTGACCAACTAACTCGTGTATACCCAAACGGAGTAAGGTGACTGCCGGTGGCCCATGAGAGCCCCGGTTCGTGACGCGTCTGGCCCGCATCTGCTGCAACGATTGCACAGGATCCGGAACAAAAAGTCGGAAGAAACAGTCAAAGGCTGCCTAATGTGGGAGGCCGAACATTGGCTCCCCGGCGCGACGACTAGATTCATGTCAGAACGAAATGAGAGAGTGTTATCTCGTTTCAGAATCCAGTTTCAGTCGCCCTAGGTAGCAAGTCCCGCAGAAAGCCGTGTCCAGCTACGTCTGACCGGCGGATAAGAGACTCGTCTTTTGCGGCCTTTCGCGATTGGATTGCCAAGTCTTCGGAAACCGTCTGACGGTATCAATAAAGCAGCGAAAGACAGGCAAGCTGCGTCAAGAGCATTCGATTTAACGCTCCGTTAGATAGGTCGGGTTAACAAAACGGCAGGTAAATCGTTGTCTATTCAGCTTAGTAGCCTTCATGAAGAAATCGCGAACGACGCCACCAGTCTTCGGCAGCATCCGATTCGCCAAAGATATGCGCTGGGCGCGATAGCCTTGTGGCTTGTTGCTGCCCTGACTGGAATGGCGTTGCTAACGCTTTGCTCCGCGACACCCGGATCGCCAGCGAACACACCAAGTCAGTGGCCGTCAGAGACCGGGTTCCAACCATCTTCCGAGCAGGCATCCATCGTTGTGTTTCTACACCCGCACTGCGCGTGTAGTGTCGCGAGCGTCCGCCAGCTTGAACGAGCGCTCCCGCATATCGCCCAGCCGGTTTCGCTGCGACTTTTCTTCTACTGCCCCGGTGGTGAAGCGGACATCTGGGTCCGTGCGAACGTATGGGACGCAGCTTCCCATCTACCGGGTGCGGATCGAGTCATTGATCGAGATGGGAAGACAGCACGCCAGTTTGGTGCGACGACTTCCGGTCACATATGTGTCTTCAGTTCCGACGGTCGGTTGGTTTTCAGCGGCGGCATTACGCCTGGTCGCGGACATGAAGGCGACAATCCAGCATCAGACGCTCTTGTGAGTGCAGCCAACGGCATTTTGTCCGAACCGTTCATATCGCCAGCATTCGGGTGTCCGTTCTTCGAAAACGATCAATCAATGGCCTCGATAGGAGGCGACTTGAATGGATAGTGCAAAAGCAAATGTCGCGGAACGCAGCAACACACTGTGGGAACAAGAGCGTCAGACTCACTGCGAACGTGTCGACAGGATGTTCGTCATCCTGATGATCGTGCAGTTTCTCACGGGCATCGCCGCCGCACTCTTCATCTCACCCACGACATGGATCGGGGCGGCATCGCAGGTCCATGTACACGTTTGGGCTGCCGTCCTTCTGGGTGGAACCCTATCCGGCGGAGCCATTGCGGCCGCCTGGCTTTGGCCGGGCACTCTCAAGAGCCGAATCACGATTGCTATCGCCCAAGGATTGTGGAGCGCTCTGTTAATCCATTTGACCGGTGGGCGTCTTGAGACGCATTTTCACGTCTTCGGATCGTTGGCATTTATTGCGTTTTACCACGATAGTCGTGCTCTGATTGCGACAACGATCGTCGTGGCCGCAGATCATGCACTGCGAGGAATCTGGTGGCCACTTTCCGTCTATGGAATCGAAACAGCCAGCCCCTACCGATGGATGGAACACGCTGGCTGGGTCGTGTTCGAAGACATCATCCTTCTCTCTTCGATCGTTCGCGGGCGTGCGGCTTCTCGTGTTCTCTGCGACCGGCAAGCAGAACTCGAGCTCGTCAACAACAGCATTGAGGCAACGGTTACACAAAGGACCGCAGAGCTGGACGAGGCGCGGAAGGAAGCAGAACGCCTGGCATTGGTTGCAAAGTACACAGACAACTCGGTCCTGATTCTTGACAGGAAGGGACGAATTGAGTGGATCAACGAGGGCTTCACCCGCACGACTGGGTACTCACTCGAAGAAGCAAAAGGCTACGTGCCCATCGACCTTCTGGGCGGCCCGGAAACATCCGACGAAACCGTGCGGACTATTAGACGAGGCTTAAGAGAACAATCTGCGTTCGACGCGTCGGCACGTAAACACCACAAGGACGGTCAACCTATAGACCTCGAAATCGAGTCGCGACCGACCTATGACAAGAATGGGAAGTTTGCCGGCTTCTTCCAGATCGAACGGGAGGTGACACGGAGTCTCCGTGAACAAGCAGAGCGGAAGCGAATGCAGAGAGAGCTGCAATCGAGCGCCCAGCACCTTTCGAAACTGGCACTCGTGGCCCAGCACACCAGCGATGCCGTTATCATTGCGGACGCATCTGGCCGCGCAGAATGGGTCAACGATGGTTTCACACGTCTTACCGGACTATCAGTCGACCGCAGCTCTGGACTCAGCCTCGCCGAACTTGTGCTTGGTGCTGATTCAGCTCACGAATTCAGAGTCCTACTTGAAGACTCGCTCGCCAAGTGCGGGCCGTTTGAAGGTGAATTCCAAGCATTAATTCAGGGCAAACTCCGATGGCTCGATATAGAGATCCGTCCGGTTCATAGTGACACCGGAGAAGTCAATCGTTTCATTGGCGTCATAAGCGACATCTCACAGCGAAAGCAGGCCGAGGAAGAAAAGTCCGAACTCGACAGGCGGCCACGGGATACGGCTCGTATGGCAGGCAAAGCGGAAGTTGCCAGCGAAGTTCTTCACAACGTTGGTAACGTTCTCAATAGTCTTAACGTCGCGACCACAATGCTACGCGAACATCTTTCATGCAGCCACGTAAGTCAGCTTACCAAAGCAGCAAAGGTAATCGCCGAGCAAGACGACCTCGCCGAGTTCCTGACGTGTGACAGTCAGGGCAAACACTTCCCTCAGTTCATCCAACAACTCG
>JBGCDN010000088.1:0-3926 GCA_045105495.1 Planctomycetaceae bacterium | reverse complement strand
CAACAACCTAGAGCGATCACGAAATGTGATCGCACTGGACGTGCTTAGTTTCGATAGATCTCGAAGGATAATTGCGTGATCGGCGCGTTGGAGTTCCACGAGCTGGAACCCGGCGACTTACTCGCTCGCCAGCGGCAGGACGGACCGATTGATCGAAGTCACTGACGTCCAACTTGGGTAGCTGCAGACTGTTAGCAGCGACAGAATCGTCGTCTAAGTCTACGTTGTCGCGGTTTGTTCGCTTTTCCAAGCGTCCGTTGGATTTCCAGTACAACCAATCACCGGTTGCCTGACCCATGTCGTACTGGCCCTGAATGGATTTTTGTCCGTTCTCATGCCACCAGTTCCAAGTGCCGTGTGGCTTGTCGTCTTTGAAAGTTCCCTGCACAGCCTTTTGCGTATTCTTGTGCCACCAGGTGAACTCGCCAGCACGGACGTTGTCCTGAAAAATGCCTTCGGACTGTTTCTGCCCGGTGCGGTACCACGATGTCAGCTTGCCGTGTCGAATGGGTTCGCCTGCGGTCTTGTAGACAGCTGGTTCGCAGTTCCACCAGTCGTCCGACGTTTCCATCTCGACGCGTTCATGAAGGAACATACCTTCCCACATGACAGCTCCGTTTTCGTAGAGCTTTTGCTT
Source organism: Planctomycetaceae bacterium (assembly GCA_045105495.1). Classification (GTDB taxonomy): domain Bacteria; phylum Planctomycetota; class Planctomycetia; order Planctomycetales; family Planctomycetaceae; genus CAYNWT01. The sequence continues at coordinate 3,289 of JBGCDN010000088.1, read as the reverse complement.
GGAGGCCAACTTCCGCCCCGCCTGGTAGGTGTCATCTGCAATGACCTCATCCTTCTGAGACCATTCTTTGTAAGCACCGTCAAGCATGCCCTGCTTGTAGGTCATCTTTTTGTACGGAGCACCTGATGTGAAGTTCCACAGAGCCTCGCCGTCCAGCAGACCGTCTTTGTAATTCCACTCGCTGCAAACACGACCCTCGTTGTCTGCAATGGTCCATTTGCCATCAAGCTTGCCGTCCTTGAAAGTCGCCTTCGATATGTACGGTCCTTCGAAGACTGAGTACGGCGGATTGTTAAGAACCTTCACTCGGCCAAACTCGTACTTTCGCATCCAATCGCCGTCACGACGGTTGTTGTTGAAGCGGCCGGACGCAATCTCATTGCTCTCACGATCAAACATCGTCCACGAACCGTGGTTGACGTAGTTGCCGCTCATGTCGAGCGTCACTTCGCGTCGAATGCGAACGCGACCATCTTCGTACTTTTCTTCGACGGTTTCGACTGGAGCGTTCGGATCGATGTCGGCCTCCCGATCCGGGAAGTCTGGTGTGTCCTTGTCGGGTTCAACAACGGTGTTGCCTCCCTTGATCACAGGTGGAGGAAAGACCTGACCGTCGGGTAGCGGTTCTACGCTTGGGTTCTGCTGAACCGGAGCCGGCGGAACCTGTTGGACGGGGTTTGCCGGGACAGCCTGAGTCTGGAAGGGCTGTTGCGTGAGGGCTCGGGCAAAACGTCTTTGCACCGGCCGAACCGAAGGACCAGACTGACCAAACGCAAGGCTCGCGGAGGCCAAGCCCAGCGTAAGGAGTGCAACTGATTGAAATCGCGTTGGCATGATGCTGCCTTAGCTGTAGAAGTGCATCTCCTTCCGTGGAGTTGAGAACAAACGTGACCCACCAAGGCCGCTTTTCGAATCTTCGGCCAAAACCACCGGAACAAATTGTGGTTTCTCAATGCCCCCTTACTGGCTCGTTAATCGTTTTCCACACTGTCGCCAGCACAACAGGCCATGCCGTCACATTCAGCAGACGGTTGGTAATTCCACCTTCCCACGTCAGGATGTGAACCATCCGACGTCCCCCGACTAGTGCTCGACAAGGAATTGATGTGCCGGAGACCAACCCTTACCAAACCAACGCAGAAGGCCCAGTAGCTGCTCCGACAAACCCCTACCAGCTCACAGAAGCCACTATTGTCGAACCCCCAACCAACCTTGCTGGGAAGCTGAAATACCTTGGCCCGGGATTCATCTTGTCCGCCTCCATTGTTGGTTCAGGCGAGCTCATAGCGACCACGATTCTCGGGGCGAGAGCGGGTTTCCTGCTGCTCTGGTTCATCATCTTCAGCTGCCTGGTCAAAGTTGCAGTGCAGCTGGAATTTGGGAAGCACGCCATCTCCTCCGGCGAAGCCACGATGGCATCGTTCAACACTTTGCCCGGTCCTAAATTCGGCTCAGCCAATTGGTCGATCTGGACTTGGCTGCTGCTGATGCTTGCGAAAATGTTGCAGGTCGGCGGAATTGTTGGTGGAGTCGTTTTAGCGATTGAACAGTTCGCACCAGGCGTGAATCGAATAGTGCTGACGTATTTCGTGGCAGCAACCGTCTCGCTGCTGGTCTTCGGCGGCTACTACCGGCTGCTGGAAAAAGCGTCGCTGGTCATGATCGCAGGGTTCACACTGTTCACATTAATGAGCCTGATTTCGCTGCAATCCACCGACATGGCCATTGGAAGCGCGGACTTGATCAGTGGGTTGAAGCCATCGATGCCTCAGGCTCTCGCGTTCCTCGCGATTGGAGCGTTTGGAATTACAGGTGTCGGTGGTGATGAGATTATGGCCTACAACTATTGGCTCATCGAAAAGGGTTACGCCTCATTCGTCGGACCGAAAACAAACACACCCGAATGGTACGACCGAGCCCGAGGCTGGATACGAATCATGTACCTCGACGCGATCCTTGCGATGATCGCATACACGTCGGTCACCGTTATGTTTTACCTGCTTGGTGCAGCCATCCTGAACAGCAACGGCATTGTGCCTGAGAAAGACCAACTCATCACGAGCCTCGGGCGGATGTATACAGAGTCGCTTGGACCGTGGGCGAAGAACGTTTTTGTCGCCGGAGCAATCATCGTCTTGTATTCGACGTTGTTCGCAGCTCTTGCCGCCTGGACGAGATTATTCTCAGACGCTTTTGGCCGCATCGGTCTGTACTCATTCGAAGACGCAAAGGCTCGCAAGCGCGCGATTTCATTCTTCGCTTGGGTCATTCCGGTTATTTGGGGAACGCTTTTTCTTGTGTTCGAAGCTCCGGGATGGATGGTGATCGTGGGTGGCTTGGCAACGACAGTTATTCTCTTGATCGTCGTATTCGCAGCATTGTTCTTTCGCTACAGGCGGCTCGACAAGCAGCTCTACCCGAGCCAGATTTACGACGCGGCTTTGTGGATAAGCGTGGTTGCAATCCTGATTGTCGCGTTGCTGGGCGTACGCGATGTGTACACCAAAACGAAAGATTTCATCGCACCAGCATCGCCAGCCAACGCTGGCCTTCAACTGAAGGGACCAACCCGCTGGCTGGTGGGATCTGCGAGGAGCAAGTGGATTCGTCCAGAGTTTTCGAAAGGCCATCTGCATGCGAAGTCGTTCTCTGAGGCCCTTCTAGCCGATGAAGCAGCAATGCTGTTCGGCGAAAAAGGGCTAAGCCGCATACAAACTGATACGCGATGGGCAGACATCTCGTAGAAACCAGCGACAACAATTGCCACACCCCTGACAGGTCGTGACAATTCCAAGATTCTCACCAGGCAGCGCAGCCAAGCAGCGAATACCGAACCAAGCCGCACCTCAATCACCGCGGCACCTTTACACTCGCCGCCCTCGGCTCAAACCCAATCAGAAGCATCAAGTGATGAAGTTCTTGCTCAAGTTACTTGTGTTCTTCGGCATCCTCGGCGGAATTGAATACGCGGTAAGGAAGCCGATCCAAGAGTGGTACAAAGAACGCAACAAGATCACGTTTCGAATCGTCAACGCAGATACCGGCAAGATCACCGATTCCATTGTGGCAACCGGAACTGTAGAACCGGTTTTGAAGGTTCAAGTCGGCTCATTCGTCTCCGGGCCAATCACAGAGCTGCACTGTGACTTCAACGACGTCGTAACGAAGGGTCAGCTGCTTGCCAAAGTCGATCCACGAATCTACGACGCCGCCGTCGCCCGCGATCAAGCTGCCCTTGCGACACGGAAGGCAGATCTCGAACGCGTTCAAGCTCAACTAAAGCCGGCCC
>JBGCDN010000087.1:0-2530 GCA_045105495.1 Planctomycetaceae bacterium | reverse complement strand
AGCCAACCGAAGGCGACGCACCACCCGCAATCGTTGGAACCACATCGCAAGTCAAGGTCGATGGGGAACCGAGTCCAAACTCGTTTCTATGCACTGTTCGGCGTTACGGTGACTTCGAAATGGAACTCGAAGTCAAAGTCTCCGATGCATTGAACTCGGGAGTTCAAATCAGGTCGAAAACAAAGGTTGGGCCCGGCAAGTCTGTCTACAACACCGGGCGAGTCAATGGCCCGCAGGTGGAGATCGAAGCCAGCGGAGCGAATGGAGCTGAAGCCGGATACATCTATGGTGAGGCTTGCGGCGGTTGGATGACGCCGAAACCTAAGCGAACGCCACACAAGCATTTCAAGGATGGAGAGTGGAACAAGTATCGCATCATGGCGAAGGGGCCAAACATCAAGGTTTGGATCAACGACCAGATGGTGTCTGACCTGACGGACGAAGAAAAGTTCAAGACACACCCGCGCGGCTTCATTGGCCTGCAGGTTCACGGCATTGGGAATAGCCCCGGCCCATACACAGCCGCGTGGCGAAATCTTCGTATTCGCGAACTCGGCAAGCGCAAAGCGAAGACTGAATAGCGTACGTCGAAACGAAAGCGGGATGGTGGCTTTGAAAAGACCATCATCCCGCACACGCGAATGCTCGCCAACTAGTTATCCCGACCTGCATCTTCAGAGGCGGCTTCAGTCTCAGAGCCTTCCGCAGCGGCCGCAGCCGCCTTCTCTTCCGCAAGCAGTGGATCGATTGGTGTCCGATCTGCATTGCGATAGAACGTTGGCTTCTCTGCATTGATTGGTCGCATGCAGAGGATTTGTCCCCGATGCGATGCGAGATAAAGCCGGTCGTTCAGGTCGTTCATGATGCGAATCTTGTACGGAACCAATGGAATGGAACCACGTGGCCCGGCGGTTTCTCGATCGACAGCAACGAGGTTACCAACACGATCTACGGCGAAGACTCTGTCTTTCGTGATCCCGACAAAGTCGATTCCACCTCGAATTCGCCAAGGACCATTCGGCGTCATTACCTGCTGACCAAGTTTCGAATCCAAAGCAATGATCCCCTCGGTCTCAGCAGTCAGGTAAATTTTGTCGTCAACCATCAGTGGTTCACCAACGATCTTGTGACCAAGACCGTATCGCCACAGAACTTTCCCTTTGCCAGAGTCAACCGCAACGATACGACCATCGCCTGTCGAAACATAAGCGATACTGCCCTTGGACAGCATGCCGTTCGTCTGACCATCGCCGGCCTGAAATTCGAATATCAGTTTTCCGCCAAGCTCTTCAGGCGTTCCTGAAGTTACTCCGTAGATCTGGCCGAACGAATCACCGAAGAGAATCGACTCCGAAGCAAGCACCGGTGGTAGCTTCAGGGCGCGGCCAGTTCTATAGCGCCACATGTAGAGATTGCGAGCAGCCACAGGCCCGATTGGACTTGTGATTTCTTTCGTGCTCGGATCGAAGCTGCCGGGCAGTCGGCCAGTCCGGCTGGTGTAAGCGACGACCTTCATGTTGAACGCGTAGACGCTCCCGTCGCTCGTACCGATGTAGAAGAACTCATCGTCGAGATACGCTGACGTTGACGCCGAAGCCGGCATCTTCGCGGTCCAAAGAATATGACCACTTGATTTCTCGACGCCGTAGACCGTCATCCCAGTAACGACGAGAACCAAGTCGGCATTCGAGACCGCGCCGAAGGTCGTTCGATTCGGCGGGCCAAGTTGCACAACCCATGCTCGTTCGCCATTCTCGGCATCGAAAGCAGTCATCGAACCATTGGACGATTGAGCGTAAACGTATCGCTCGTCAACTGTCAGATGCGTCAGGCGATCACGATGTGGATCAACTCGAGCCTGGCCAATCCATGCTCGCTCCAAACCGATCCGTGACAGGCTGCTATCCGGCGGAACCGTTTGCCCGAAGGATGGCGTAGCAATAAGACTCAGCAGAATGACAAGATGAGTGGTCCGCATTGGGATCCTCTGCAAAGAAAGACAGCGTCGCCCCGCGCGCACGTCGGTTGCGGGTGCTTCAAATCATACCCGCCAGAAACCGCATGAAGCCAGAAGCCATCTCGAAAGACACGCGTTCCTTCTGTTGAAAAATCGCTGGAATGCGGTGGGGACCCTAGCGAGACCGTTCGTTTTGAGCCGAAAGCACCGATTCTCCGGCTTACACGACGAGAAGGGCTGCTGGCGACGAGCCGATCCAAGGCCCCTCAGTGAGCAGCGAATTGGACAAGCGGGCCAGCTCCACCACCAGTTCAACTCTTCTCCCAAGCTAGTCAACGGCTAGAGTCTTCCAGATGTCCGTTCGCCTTCGCCAACGTCGCCACCGCAGTTTGGAACAATCTCATGCTGGGAACCGTAGAGCCATTCGTTGGATCACTCGCCATGGTGCGTCGACGGTCTGACCTTGGAGAACACTGGCTGACGGTGTGGGATCAGCATCGCAATGCGTTCCGACTTATCGAGTCTCGACGAGAACCGCCCCACACTTTTCGAACATGCTTAGACGACGCTATT
>JBGCDN010000086.1:0-4330 GCA_045105495.1 Planctomycetaceae bacterium | reverse complement strand
GTCAACAACTGGAAGCAGCAAAAGCTGCCAACAAAGAGATGCAGGCAAAGCTGGATTCGCAGGCCACTGAGTTGAACAGCGTGAAGGACGAACTCACCAAAAGTTCTGCAACGGTTCGAAAGCAGCAAGAACAGATCAAGGCCGTTGAAGACAAAGCGAATCTGGCAACAGCATCTCGAGATGCTTTGCAAAAACAGGTCGGTGCGCTAAAAGCCGAACTAAAGCAGACACAGGACAAACTTCAGGCTGAGAAGACTGCAGCCCAGGCCGTGCAAGCCGAGGTTAAGAAACTGCAAGAAGCAGCGATCAAAAACGAGACGCCAGCCATCGAAGACGAACCGGGTGAGCCTGAATCGAAAGATCCGGCGGACGAGGCTAAATCTGAGAGTGCTGAAGAGGCAGCGGAGTCAGAGAAAAGCGAAGATCAAAAGTAGGCTGCGTGCAAAATACGCGACTTTGTGCGGAAGAAGGCCCTTGCCCCTGGGGGCCTTCTTCTATTTGGCTGCACAGAACTGAACCCTCGTGAATATTGGTCGAGTTCCGTCTGTAACGAACATTCCGAGGGCGCGGGCTTGCTGTTCCGCTCAATCACTACCGCCGTTCCACGGTTCAAGCCGCCGACTGCTGACGCCGATGTCCTACTCGTGCTGAGATCTCTACGGAGATTCCGCTAAGTCTGAGGGGGCTTTGATGACTAAGAACGCCGGAGATGATTTGCGCCTCGGCTTTTTGACGACGCTTGATGTCGATCAAAAAGGCTTAGTGGGCGGACTGCTCATCACGAACCGCTTCGGCAGGCCGCTTGAGTTCCAATGTACGGCTCCGATAAAAGCTTCGCGCACTCAGGAAATTCTCTACGGGCAAACGCTGCGTCCGTATCTGAAGTGTGATTTGATCGGCAAGACTTTGTACGAGAAGGCTTCCGTCAAGCCGCATGTCGTTCTGACTGAAGATCCGGAACTTCTGGACCTAAGGGAGCAGCTGAAGATTCCGGTGGCGTGTTGCGATGAAGCGAAGGGAAACTCGGGCGCCCCGAACGGCAAGGTGCTGATTGGCGGGCAAATTCTGTCCTTCCATTCATCGCACAATACAGATCTCGACAAAGTCAACGACCACGCAGAGTCGCTTCCCAATGATGCAGATTTGGCCGAGCCATTGGAACGTGTTCGCGAAGCACTAAGCGAAACGGCGAAGAGCGGTCCTTAAGCAGTAGGTTCCAACAGTCGTTGTCAGAATTTTCTGGCTGCCACGTTTCTAAGCAAGACGTCACACGGAGGTGACCGGTGAGCGATGAACCACGTTCAGGTTCTGCTGCTGAATTTTCCAGCAACCCCGACAGCGAACAAGCTGACGTTACCAACATCGAGCTGAACCTACGCGCCGAAACATTCGCGTCTGGAATGAACAGTGCGCTGAAGCGAACAGTGTCTCCGAACACGTTTGTGCAAGATTTAGGCCTGTCCGTTCGAGTGATGCCCACGTGGAAGCCACCGCGACGACCAAAGATTGAGACCAACGGATTCGTCTTACCAGAAGCCTTCGACTTCATTCCGCCGAAGCCTGCGAAGGAAGCGAAACCGAAGAAGCTAAAATCTATCAAGCCACCGGGCTTGTTGGAGGATCAACACGATCCAACCGAAGGCGTCGAATTCAAACCGGGCGAGAAGAAAAAAAAGAAGCACACGCGGCTTAAGCCACCCGCCGACGCCCTGTCGCTGAAAGATCGATTGTTCTACCTGCTGCAGCCACCGCTCGAAGGTTGGCTCGGCGGGCAGGAAATGATCATGCCGTTTGAGCCTTTTCCATATCAGTACGAAGGCATCGCCTGGCTGTTTGCGAGTCAATCGGCATTGTTGGCCGACGAGATGGGGCTCGGTAAAACGATGCAGACTATCACGGCGATTCGATTGCTGTTGCGAAGCGGCCACTGCCGCAAGCTATTGCTGGTTTGCCCAAAACCACTGCTTCCCAACTGGCAACGCGAACTCAGACTCTGGGCTGAGGAAATTCCATTCGTCGTGGTTGAAGGTAAAACCAGCAAACGCATGATGACATGGCAGATTCCCGGCATACCGGTTCTGCTTGCGAACTACGAACTGGTTGTTCGTGACTTCGCCGCAATGAGTGAAGAACAACGTCCGTGCTTCGACTTGATGGTTCTGGACGAAGCCCAGCGGATCAAGAATCGCGATTCGACAACGGCCAAGACCATTCGCAGCATTACTCGAAAACGCAGTTGGGCGTTAACCGGAACGCCCATCGAGAACCGCACGGAAGAACTGGCCGCGTTGTTTGAATTCCTGGAAGTGGTTCCGCCGCGCACCGTCCCGAATTCTCGGCAACTGTCTCGTTTGTCGGACGAGTTTATTTTGCGTCGCACCAAAGACTTGGTGATGACAGACATGCCACCACGCATCGACCGCGACGCGCACATTGAACTCACTGACGAACAGGACTATGCGTACAAGCAGGCAGAGAAGCAGGGCGTGATGGCTCTGAATGAGATGGGCGATGAAATCAGCATTCAGCACGTGTTTGAACTCGTGCTGCGGCTAAAACAAATCTGCAACTACGACCCGTTCACAAACAGTAGCTGCAAGCTGGATTCGCTCCGTTCAGACATGGAAGAGATTTCAGCATCAGGCGGGAAAGCGATTCTGTTCAGCCAATGGACGAAGTCACTTGATTGGCTGGCCGAACGAACGCAAGACTTCAATCCGCTCATCTACCACGGCGGTGTTCCAACCAAGAAGCGAGAACCGATTCTCGATAGGTTCAAGAACGATCCCGACTGTCCGCTTATTCTCATGAGCTACGGAACCGGTGCGGTCGGTTTAAACCTGCAGTTTGCTGGCTACGTATTTCTATTCGATCGCTGGTGGAACCCGGCCGTTGAAGACCAGGCCATCAACCGAGCTCACCGCATTGGGCAAAAGAGCCAGGTCATTGTCACAAAGTACATTTGCCAGGACACAATCGAAGAACGCATCGACCGTGTGCTTCACGAGAAACGCGAACTCTTTAGAAGCATCCTTGGCGACGGCCAGGTCGAAGGCGGCGTAAGCCTCAGCATGTCCGCCGGCGAAATCTTTGGCCTATTCGATCTCAAAGCTAAACAAAAAGACGCCAAACCTAAACCAATCGACCCCGAAGAAAAACTCCCCGCCGCATAGGCAACTTCCAGTTGCATCGGTGTGCGAGCAGCGGCGTTGGGATGGTGTCTTTCGCATCGTTCTTCGCCGCATGGGCGATTTGACTAGACCCATCAGCCGACGGGCGCTAGCCCGTGGTTCAATCGGTAATCGATCGTCGAGTCGCACGACTTGAACCGACAGCGGATGTCGGCGACAGTGAGCGCATGATCGATGAACCACTCGCTTTCTTCATCACGTGGACCGTTTACGGCACGCATTTGCAAGGTGACAATCGTGGTTGGCGACGTCGAAGCAAGGGCGAACAACTGCCAGAGCCAAGGCTTCTAAGCTGGCGTCAAGAACGGCTTAAGCACGAGATCCTACTGCTTGATCCGTCCCAACAACAAACTGTGATGAGAGAGTGTCGAAAGCAATGTGATCATCGTGCGTGGCGACTCTGGGCAATTGCAGCCCGCTCGAATCACGTTCACGCAGTCGTTGCGGCAACGAACTACAACGGAAGTACTGTTCGCGACCAATTAAAAGCGAATGCGACTCGTGGGCTTCGTGAACAGTGGTCGGCATTCGCAAACCGACCGGTGTGGACGAAAGGCGGAGATTGGCAATGCATCAACACGATCGATGGTCTCGATTCGGTCATCGAATACGTAACTGTTGCTCAGGATCGAATGGATCGGCCCAAGTAAGTTTCGATTGAAAGTCTACGCGGTTGGTCCAAGGGCCGATCGGATTGGGAACCGTGGGCTAGCGCCCGGCGGCTGATGGGTGGAGTCCAGTAGGACGCTTCTCAAACAGTACAAATACTACGCCGCCTAAAGATAACGCCACCGATCGTCCAACAGATGATTGACACGATCAACAGAATGCTGATGTTGCGTTTGGGAAATTCCTGCGATTCGATGATGAAGGCCGGTCGGTAGTATTCCATCACGCTGAGGAACGCGACGCTCTTTGCTGGTTCCCAGATAGGTTGTTCATCGACTTCGGCGTCTTCTTTGATGGCGGCGACTTTGGCTCCCACTTCTGATTCTTCTGTCATCACGGGAAGTGGTTGAGACAGAAAGTTCACGAGGAACGAAAAGACCAGCAAACCAAACACAACACCGATCGCGCGGCCGCGGCGGTCGCTCATGGCTGAGAACATTAAGGTGATTGAACCAACAGCAAGGTACACG
>JBGCDN010000085.1:0-6385 GCA_045105495.1 Planctomycetaceae bacterium | reverse complement strand
TGTCATCTGAGTTCCTGGGCCGGATGACCGAGAACAAAGCGATTACCAAAGCGCAAGTTGATGTGAACGACGAAGGTGAGTTCGTTTTTGACTTGTCGTAGTCGATCGAGGATACGAATCGGATTGGAGTATGCGGCCCGGCCTCAAAATCGTTGAGGCGAGGGCTCAGCGTTCTTTGGTTGTAGCGGAAGTCGTCAAGACTTTCGGCCGACTCAGGCCGATGGTCAAAGCTCTTGACGGTCGTTATTGAGACGCGAAGCGTAAAGCTGTCTCCCCTCTCGGCAACATGGTTTTAGGGCAAATACCGCGCCACGCTTGGGGAGAGGGAACTCGTTTTGCACCATCGGCATTTTGGGGGAGTGATACGGTTGACATCGCGAAGCCTGGCTGCCATCGGCCGAAACTCTTGACGAGTTCCGCTACGGAGGAGAAAAAGAGTTTCAATTCTGTCCTGAGTATGGGGATGTCGTTATGAGCAGAAAGTACGAGTTCAACAAGAAGCATGCTGCTGCCAAGGGCAACATCAGCAAGATGGATTTGAGTGATGTCCAGGCACAACAGTTGTTAAACAGCGGCACGTGCTTTGCCGCTAAGAGCAGCGCTTACATAGCTGTGCTGAACAAGCGGAAGATCTATGCGTTTCGAATGCACGCACCAAACACCTACCACGGGTATCCGATTCCCGGGCAGGAGGTGTGCAGCAGCTTTCCTGAGGTACAGGACGCAGTCGCCAAAGCAATGGGAATAACCGTTAAGCGACTCTCACGGATGCGATAGCTGCCGTATGGATGGCTATCGCCAGCGACAGTTCATCGCGTCGTTGGCACTTGAGAGAGATCTGATTGCGGGAATGCGAACAGATCCGGAGTCGCGAATGGAATAGACCACGCTAAGTCCGTACTCAGCGATCTTGCCGCCAGCTGAGAGGCCAAGTTCCAGCTCCGCGCATGGTTTGATTACGGATTCGGTTCCGTCTTTGAAGACGAAGATCGGCAAACCCTCGATCTGATGTGTGAACGACTCGGTAATGTCCCAGCCACTCTTGCTGAACGCTTCGCCAAGCAGCGCGGTTGCACCGAATGCTGCATTCATCCAGAGGTAGTCGCCGTGCGGTTGGCCGTCTGGGATTTCTTCGAAGCCAAAAGAATCGATGGGGCTCGACCTCTTCCCGTACGGCATTCGTGCCAAGAGCCGCGGGATAAGAAGCGAGACGTTTGCCGCTTCCGGTAAGGCTCGAAGTTCATTCCACCGCTCGAGCGTTGCCGCATCAGGTGGGCTTAAGGAATCGAAATCGCATTGAGCCATTTCGGTGCAACCAAAGATGTCAGGCGATGCTGCTGCGAGAAAGACACTCCCCGAAGCAGCGGTGACGCTCGCCAGATGTCCGAGCATGTTGATGTCATCAGCGCTGTTGTCGAAGACGTAGTCCCCCAGAACGATTGACCATGGATCAGAATCTGAGTCCTGCGACCTGAGTAGGCATTGAAGCACCGACGAGTTCTCTGCATCTGCCGCTTGCTCTGCGAGTTGTTCCTTTGAAATGCTGACGACGGCGATTTTCAAGGAAGCGTCTGTTTCCAATCGACGCGTGAGCATTTTGAGGCCCAGCCACGCAGACTCCAGCTGCTGAAACTGTGGGTGATGTAACAACCTGCGCATGGCTTCGGCGATTGCTTCATCAATGCTATCGACGAACTCGGCCTGTCTTGGATCTGGCTTGGCGGTCACGAATGGCTCGACGAGTTTTCGAACGTAGTCATCGATGCTCAGCTGGCCTTCAGCGATTTGTTGAACAACCGGCTTGCGCTCGTCTTCTGTTCGTTCGATCGCTGCATCCAGCAGAGAAGCATTGCCCGCCGGAACATTCTTCTCGGGCTCATTCGAGCTCTTCGTAGTGTCATCCTCGGCGGGGCCAGAGAAAATTGCGTTCGCTTCTTCCTCGAACGTCTTGCTGTTCTGCAATCTTCGGCGGCTCGTACGCAGTGATGCGAAAAGCTGAAGCTGATTGAACAGTTGATCGGGGTGGAAGTCGTCGAGCTCAGAGAACGAAATTGTGGATTCCGGAGCCGACTGATCCAACGATAGCAGAAGCTGAACACCAAACTGCTGAAAGACTTCGTCGAGGTTGTCGCGATCCACGAACGTAGGTCGCTTGCTGGGTGTCGTCGCTCCAAAGTCACCGAGAACGAGAATCTGCAACGGAGTTGACGGAGTGACTTGTCGTCGTGGCGCCGGGTCGGTGTCTCCGAAGGTTGTCGAAACTCGCATTGGTATTCCTTCGAGCGTTGAGCTTGGTTCGTCCGTGAGTTCTTATCGAACCTATCGCGGTGTCAGATCGACCATGCTGCCCTTTTTTGTCAACGTGGTGATGCGGAAGAGATGGCCTCGTGCATCAAGAGTCACGTGTAATTGGCGCGGGTCGCCTTTGATCAGGATGTTGAAGTGCTGGTTCATTTCGGAGGTAGGGCTTCGATGAATGAAAGCTCTGATCTCCCACGATTCCGCCAACGCCATTCTTTCGAGTGTCGCGGCAGCTCCATCACGTACCTGCTTGGACGCTGAACTTTCAATCGCGTTCTCCAGGATATCAACGGCCTTACCTACGCTGATGCGCGAGTTGCGAATCGCCTTATCAACATGTGGCCCTCCAGGTACCGGTCCACCCTCAGAAGTTCGGGCCAGTTTGCCATTCTTGCGAGCCATCCGAGCCGACCCGAATCGCTGAATGTCGGTCACGCGTTTGACGTACTTTCGAAGCGGTTCCCGCATTGATTCAATCTGCCGGGCAACAGCTTCGGTACCTTCTCCGCCTTTGCGAGCCAGTCGCAGGACTTCGGTCAGCAAATCATCAAGTTGGCGGAATGCCTTCTTGAACGTGACAGCCAGTTCAGGGCGACGACTGGCAAAGAGGATGACGGAACGGAGTGATTCGCCGTACTTTCCAAGTTTCCCCGCCTTGGCAATGTCGCCGAACGGTAGAGCTGAAACGGCGCTGATGCCCGCGCCGAGGAGGTCACCTCGAACTAGTGACAGAAACGCACCGGCAATGTCGAGACCACCAGACGGATCGACGATTCCGCCGAGGTCAATCGCCATTTGAAGGATGTCGAGCTTCGTACCGCGAGGCAGGCCGTCTAACGCCTTAGCCAGTTCTCGAATATTCGGTACTTTGAATGCCATGATTTTGTCGGGGTTGAGTGACCGGCCGCTGCGATACCGAATCAGGTTATCTAACCCGGTAAAAGAATGTAGAACAAAATCTCTGAATACTCACGGAGATATGTGTGCTGCCGCTGTTTCATCGCCACAACAGAACCACTCAACGCAATGGCGTGTTAGCCACGCTTCTTCTTCGAGTTTCGCTTTGCTGCCAGAACCTTAAGGAAATCAGCTCCCACACTCAGATAGTCGAGGAACGAACCGCCAAACGTCGTTGCCGTGCGCAGGGGATCGTTTAGTAGTGATTGGACGTGCTTGATCCCACCAAAGAGTTCTTCGAACAGAGCTCGGTATTCAGCTTCCATCGAATCCAGCACATGATCCCGGTCGCGCAGGACTGCTGGATGGGCTCCTTCTGGAACCTCTGCGGCTCTTGCTTCCACCTGATCTTTCAGATCTTCAAGGGCCAATCGCAGTTGCTCAATCTGTTCGAGCCATGCCTGGGGAACGTCCATCGCAGAGTTCGTGCCTACGCTTTTGAGAAACGCTGACTGACCGCGGATCGTTCTTGCGAGTAGCCTAAAGTCCGTCCACGCTCGATGGAGAGCTTTCTTCCGGGAGGACGAAGGCGAGTATCGTCTGGACATGCTATGTCTCGCTGAAAGAGCTTTGAGGACTAGGACGATGCTGGTGACGCTCCACCAAGTATCAACAGGATACCTCTGATGTTCCGTAACGTGGATGGTAGTTAACCATTTTCCCGATCACGTCCCGATTCTGCGACCCGGTCAAGGGAGCACTCACCGTGATTGCCCGATCCATCGCGACGCGATGAACCGCTTCTCAAGTGGCGGACACGGCTATGAGAGACCCACCGTTTGGTGACAAAGCTCTTCCAAATGTTCGCCATGAATCAATCGAAGGACTCGCCAACGATTGTTTCGCTGGAATGCTTCGGAGCAGATGTCAGTCGCCAAGCAAGAAGTGTGCGTGGCTGCGACTGTTTCGGCAGCAATGACCCTGAGAGAAAGTGAGTCATTCTACGGGATAATGTAGAACGCCCCCGTCACAACACCAGCTTGTACAGCGGCAGCTTTCCACGACCAGCGTGGATGCGTCGCCTCAAACGGGAACTCGCAACAAGTCGCACAGTCTGGACTTGCCTGAACACACTTTGAAGGATGGTCCAATGTCATCAGATACGGCAACAGCGCGACCGAACCGAAGAAACGACTTGCTGAAACTGCGGTCGTTGCACAGCCGTAGCCTCGGCCACAACGTTCGAGGTTCAGGTCTTCGAAGTACAGCGGATTGTGACAGAACGGTCTAACATCGCGGTTCGGCCGAGGCGTTTGAGTCACATGCGTCAAATAGTGCTGTGGCACCATTCCGCCCACGATTAAACTGGCTGCACAATCGACGGGGCGTTCGGATTCGTCTTCACGCGGATCGTACGCAACAGTTTCGATGAGCGGTTTGAACACGCCATCGATGCTCGTGTAAAGGCATTCGCTCTTTCGCGGTTTCTTTTCCTCTGGTTCCGTTGATTGCGACACTGGTGTGGCAACCAAATTCGAAACCGGCGGACTGCGATCGAGTAACCCCTGAAGATCATCTTCAAAGGTTGGGTTCCGGCTGAGCAATTCGCTTAGGTCATCATGAGCCGTCGGTTGAGGTTGAACGACTCCCAGCCAGTTGGATTCAGAGTTCATCAAATGCTTAACGTTGGGCAAACGTTCGGCGGGCTCCCATGTCGTCGGGGTTGGCAATACAGCAGGGATTCTATTTGCCGTTTCGCCTGCCTCGCTTTGTGCGGTAGTCAGTTTGATTTCAGCTTTGTTTTTTGACCAGTCTGCATCCAGATCCAAATCTGAAGCGGGCACACGACTCTGTCGGACAGATGCCACACCGGATGGTCGGATAGTGCTGTCCCATGGTTCACCTTCGTCGACTGCAGGGAACTCTCCGGGCGAAGAAGAAGTGGGCTTGCCAGAGCGCAGTCCGGCAATCCCTAACGTCGGGGAACGCCGCCGCACTTTTGGCCACTCGGCATCGAGGTCCAACCTTGCTGTCTCTTTTTGAGCTTCTAACGCCGGCAACGCATTTGCGGTAGGCCGAGCTATGGCGGTCTTCGTTTTTTCAGGTACAACCGGCGTGCGTGGACTCTTGGGTGTCCAACGTGCATTCGTCGTTTTCGATACCGTCGATGTTGTCGCCCCAGAAGACGCGTTCAGGGGAATCCAATCTGTGGTTGGCTGGTTGCGCGTACTTGCACTGCCCGCTCGAGCACGCCGCAGTCGCGCAACACCTTCGCCCGCTGACTGTTGGTTCCTCACAGATTGCCAGCGCGTGTTAGCACGGCCTTCATGTACGCTACCTTTGTGGGTAACGCTGCCCTCTCCGCCGAGTAGTGGCAATGCTGCCACTGCCACGATTGCAATCGCCCACTTTGCTTTGTTCATTTCGGCACGTTCCAGAGAGATTGATACGCTTATAACGTCGGTATTGTTTCTACCGGTTATTTGGCCAAAACACACAGAAGCTCAGTCTCAGAGACTTTGAGCCAGCGTTTCACCCGGCATAGTCGTTCCTTTGTCTCCATTCTCACTTGTTTCACTATTTTTTATGGGAGGGTCACAAGTGGACGAGTTGGAGTTGCGACCCCTGCGCCGATACCAAGAGAATAACCGTACGCAGTTCGCACCCATTGTGCGCATTTCTTGCCGGTTTCGGCTCTAGGGCGATGTCATGCTTATTCCAAACTGGTTGAAGTCCTTGCTGCGAAAAAGCCGGGCCGATTCTGCGGAAAAGAAGAAATCCAGTGCTGAGAGGCGTCTTCGTCTTCTGCGATTGGAAGAACGTCGTGTTCTCAATGCCTCGTTTGCGTTCGATGGCACCGATATTCTGACACTGACAGACTTCGATGCTATTGGTGGCACAACGTCGATCGAAACCAGTCAGGATGGAACGGAATACCTATTCGATCTCGATTCTGGTGACTGGATTGCAGGCGGTGGCCATGTCGCTGATCCACTGATTTTCGTGAACGGTGGCGATTCAAGCATTCTTCATGTTGATAGATCAGTCTTCGAAGATGCGTTGGACCAACTCGACATTCAGATCATTGACAATCTGGGGCTCGGTCTCGACGTCACTCTGTCCCCTGCAATTGACCCAACCATTGAACTCCCGGATTCACCAAACAATGGTCTGTTTTTGATTGATG
>JBGCDN010000084.1:0-5763 GCA_045105495.1 Planctomycetaceae bacterium | reverse complement strand
TCATGCTCGAGGCACTTACTGGCAGCGTCGATCCCGCGGATGCAAGTACGCAGCAGCGGTTGCGTGAATCGGTGTCACCAGCGTTCGCGGCAATTCTCAACAAGTGTGTTGAACCGGACTCGGCAAGCCGTTACCCGTCTGCTGCTGAGTTGCTGGCTGACCTTGAGTGTCAGGCCAACCATCGTCCGCTCATTCATCAGCCCGAGCCATCGATGAAAGAGCGACTGGCTAAGTGGGTGAAACGGCATCCGAGGCTCTCGAGTAGCGGTACGCTGTTCACACTTTTTGCCCTGATACTTGCCACCGGTGCTGCCGGATGGGTTTCGCGGTCGCGGCAACTTGCTGGCTACGCCGCTGAGGCAAAGTTCGATTCCTTTGAGGAAGCAGTTCCGAAAGCCTGCTCGCTGTTGACCGTGTATCGCGATGACGGTGGTTCTGTCGAGGAAGGTCTTGAGCGGATCAGCACCCTGCTGAAATCGGTAGGAACCGATGGTCGCTACAGGGTTGATTCATTACTCGACGACACCAACCAACGGCAACAACGAAATCGTATCGGCCAGCTGCTGTACTACGAAGCCCGCGGTCACGCGCTCTTATCAAAGATGACGACCAATGCCGCAGAACGCGAGTCCGAACTTCAAGTCGCGCGAGCAAAGAATCAGGACGCGACGGTGTGGTTCAAGTCTGAAGTGGGACGGGTACCCGCTGCACTCCGTGCTCAAGCTGCGCGGTTCGAGGGTGACCCAATGCCGGATGCTCCGCGAGAGCCCGCTGATGGTTTCCCGCTGGATCGATTGCTGTACGCGAACGAACTCATCGCCGCCCGGCGATTCGAAGCGGCGTGGCGGTACCTTGACCGCGTGAAGTCTGACTTCGCTGATGATGTTTCGTTCTGGATGCTGCTTGGCAGTTCTTACGCGGCTGGAAGCAAATTCGAGAAGGCTGATACATGCCTGACGGCGAGCCTCGCCTTGAATCCGACCTCGTGGGTCGCGTTATCCGACCGGGGCCTGGCACGAATGGCGTTGCGTCAGTTCGAAGATGCGGAACAGGATTTTTCCCAGGTAGTTAAACTCAGGCCAAAGTATTGGGGCGGCTATCTGAACCGCGCGTTGGCCAGAGCCGGTCAGCGAAAATTTCAGGGAGCGGTTGACGATCTGAGTCTCGTCATTGAGTTCAATGGGCCGACGCGAGCCATCTTTCTGCGATCGCGGTATCGATCTGTGCTGGGAGACAAAGAGGGCGCAACCGCCGATCGTCAGCTTGGTTTGACGACTATTCCCAGTGACGAAAAGAGCTGGGTGTCGAGAGGCCTTGCTGTCATGCGGCAGGACCCAAAGAAGGCCCTCAGCGATTTTCGAGAGGCCATTGCCCTGAACCCACTGTCCGTTAATGGTTGGCGAAACGTCGCGCATGTGTTGTCCGAACGGCTGAGTGATTCGCAGGGAGCCATCGAGGCACTCAACAAGATTATCGAATCCGGATTCGATGACGCTGGAGCATTCGCGGGCCGTGCGGTTCTGTATGCTCGAGATGGTCGTGAAAACGAAGCAGTTGAAGATATTGGCAAGGCACTTTCGTTGGATAGTGAGCCGATGACGAAGTATCAGGCGGCTTGCGTGTACGCCTTGCTATCGAAAGAGAAACCTTCCCACAGGAAGCGTTCTGTTTCACTTCTAGCGGCGTCTATTCCCCAACTGCCCCGTGTTCTGCTGCAGCTCGCGCCGCGCGACCCGGACCTCGCCAATGTACGAAACGACGAAAACTACCGGCAGCTGATGGAATCGAGCCGACAGCTATTTCAGCTACAGAAACGTTAGATCAATCAGGGGGCATGAATGTCTCACAACGCCAGAAGACACCATCGACGGAACACGTCAGCCGTTGAACTGCTCGAAGTTCGCGCCTTGTTGACATCCGGCATCGCCTGGACCGACGCGCCGAACCTCACGCTTAGCTTCGTACCTGACGGGACCGACGTCGCGGGTCACGAAAGTCGATTGCAGGAAGTGATGGACAGCGTTGGTGCTCGCAACCAATGGCGTGTAGCGATGCGCCAAGGCTTCGAAGCCTGGATGAATCAGATTGACGCTGACATCACTGTCGTTGAAGACGACGGGCAGTCAGTCGGAACACCTGGCAGGCCGTACGACGATCCTCGCTTTGGGGACATCCGAATCTCGGCGATTCCGATCAACCAAGACACTTACGCGATGAGCATCGCGCATGACGAGTTTGTTGCAGGAACCTGGGCGGGCGACATCATTCTCAATTCCAATGCTGAGTTCGATTCGATTGATGACATCCATCGAATCGTTCTGCACGAGGCGGGACATGTTCTTGGGCTCGACCACAGTGACGACCCTGACTCACCCATGTTCGAACACGGGATTCCAGCATCCACTGAACCAACAGAAGCGGACATTGAGGCGCTTCAGGAAATCTATGGATTCAAGAAGGAAGATGGCGAGGATGATCGCGAACAGCAGGAGAGTGATGATGATGATGACGCGAATGATGAAATGGAAACAGCAGTCGTCCTGAATCCCACAGATGGGTTTCCGAAGCGACGCTACACGCTTGAGGGAAGCATTCGCGAAACGACCGATGTTGATATCTACAAGTTCCAGGGTTACGAAGATATCGACACCGAATTGGAGGTCACCACATTCGTCCTGCGATCCACTGAACCCGGGAAGCTCATACCTCGAATATCTATTCTCGACTCTGAAGGAGACGTGATCGACAAGATTGAGGTCTTACAGAATGGAAGCGGCAGCGTGGTCATTCAAACCGAGGAGATTGATCCGGAAGACGATTACTTCATCAAGATCGAAGCCGATACCAGCGATCCAACACTCGGTGCCGGCGACTATCACCTCACGATCTCGTCTCGCGCTGAAGAAATCGAACCTCGTGAGTTTACAGAAGGAACTCTCAAGGAGTCCGAACGAGAAGACGTTCACTCAATCTACCTCGCGCGAGCACAGTTGATTAGCCTATCTCTACTCGTCGAACCCGAGGCAGCTCTCACAGATACGACGGTGGGGATCGCTTTGTTCGACCATAAAGGCGATCTCATCACAACCAGTTCCACGGGTGTGGGCGAGATTCGATCGTTGGATAGTCTCCTGCTTCGAGCTGGCACTTACTACGTTTCAGTTCAAGCGGAAAGCGCCGCCGCGATTCCGGAAGTGGAATACAAGCTGCTGGCGATTTCATCGACTAAGGAAGCTGGTCCTCTGCCGACTGACCCCACGGGGGATCCCGCGTTTCCCTGCAATGACGGCACGCCTGACTTCTGTTATCCGGACGGACACCGCTCTTCAGACCCAACGCACACCAATCCTGGCACTGGTGACAATCCGCCCGAACTTGATCCGTACGCGATTCTGTTGTCGTGGCTCTCCTGGTGGCCTGATTCGAATTCGAACGCGGGATGGGTTGATCCGCAAAACGACGACTTCACGGTCGTCGAAGGTTCGACCACTTCCTTGAATGTACTGCTGAACGACACTGGCGCGGCCGAGATCGAGGTTCGAAGCGTCGATCAACCTGCGAACGGATCCGTGTCGATTGGGGCCGATGGGAACATTCAGTACTCCGCGGCTTCCGGAGTCACGGGAACTGAAGAGTTTACCTATTCCATCGGAGCGAAGCAGGCGTTTGTTGATACCACTCTGGCTACTGGTGACGCCTTTGGCAGTTCGGTCGCCACCTTCGGCAATCTCGCTCTCATCGGTGCGCCCTATTCAGATCATGCTCACGCTGATTCGGGTGCGGCGTACCTGTTTCGACGGGTTAGCGGAGACTGGGTACTCGAGCAAACGCTGACGGCTTCCGATGCGGCGGCTGGCGACCACTTTGGTGCCGACGTGGCAATTGATGGTACGACGATTGTTGTTTCCGCCACGCATGACGACGACCTTGGTACGAATTCAGGCTCGGTTTATGTCTTCGATTTCGACCCGGTCACTCGTGAGTACACAGAGTCTCTCAAGGTGAATGACCCGAGAGGAAAGACAACGGATCGCTTTGGCGGAAGTATCGCGATCGACGGCAACACAATGGTCATTGGAGCAAAACTCGATGACGGGTTGGGCCGCAATTCTGGTTCAGCGTTCATCTTCCATCGCAACAAAGGTGGGCTTGGCAAATGGGGCTTGAGAAAGAAGCTTAAAGCATCGACGGCTAAGGCGTTTTCACATTTTGGTTCGTCCGTTGATATCGATGGCGAGTTTGTGGTCGTTGGCGCGAGTGGAGACGATGTGACTGCGAAGAACGCCGGCGGGGCCTATGTGTTCGGTCGACATGAGGGCGGAACCAACAACTGGGGAGAGGTCACGCGGCTTTCGCCGACCGGCAACGCGGAAGCGGATCGATTCGGATTTGACGTTGCGATCAGCGGTACCTCGATTGTCGTTGGATCGCCAATGAATGACCTCGCCGCGAAGAACTCCGGTGCTGGTTATGTGTTCGAGAAGGATCAGGGCGGAGCCGACCAATGGGGGGAGACCGATAGGTTTACTGGTGATAGTGCAGGAGACAGAAGTGGTGCGTCTGTTGCGATCGACGGCGACCTACTAGCATTCGCCAGCCCGACAGCGGACGGTGAGCTTAAGAATTCGGGTCGAACCAGCTTATACGTCTACACCGCAACCGGAGCCTGGGCCTTCGACTACGACATCACGGCTGATAGTCCTGCAGGCGGTGATCAGCTCGGCCTCGACGTCGCAATTTCCAATGGCACCGTGATTCTCGGTGCCCCGAAATCAGATGCGTGGGGCACGCGATCAGGTCACTTCGTCGTCGAGGATTCAAGGCGAGCTACCGCGAATGTATCAATCGATATAGGGGCGGCGCTTCGGGCGACGACCGTTGGCGATGGCGCCGGAGTGATGCCAATGGTTTCGCAGGGGCAGCTGGCCGCCCAACTTCATCAGGCCTTCGAAGCCTGGCAGGCTGAACCGCCTGCCGATGCATCAATTCGCTTTGCAGATCTTGACGGCGATCTACTCGGACTGACGGTCGGCAACCGAATCCTGATCGACGTGAATGCTGCGGGGCACGGCTGGTTCATTGACGATAATTCTCGAACAGGAATGAGTCTGGCAACTGTTGTTGCCCACGAGGTGGGCCATGTCCTTGGCTTGGAAGACATTCACGATGAAACTGAACACTCATCGATCATGCATGCTCAACTTAGTCCTGGGCAGAGCCGTGCGGTCGTCCAAGCCCATTCGGATTCTGATGCCTTGTTCGCGAAACAGCATGACATCGACGGATTGTTCTGTCTTACTGAGAATTGAGCGGATTTGTTGTCGGATCCTGAGCTGCAAAGCACTTCTCCGAAAGGACTGCTTTCTACGAGGACAAACGCATGAAGATCGAAAACTGGCTGTCAGCGCTTCACAAACCCACTCGACGCGTTAAGCGTCGCGGCAAATCTCGTTCATGCGAGTCACTCGAAGTGAAAGCACTGCTGAGTGTCACCATGGACTTCGGCGCAGACGATGGCGAACTCGAGGTCAAGAGTTCTGCCGACGACGCGATCGTGATTGGCGCATCCGCTGACGGAACTGACGTTCTGATCAATGGAGAGAGCACAGGCGTCGCTCCTGCGCAGGTCCGTAAACTGGAGGTCACTGGCGGGCCGTTGGCGAACTCGATCGACATCTCGGCGGTGACTGACGAAGTTTTCAGCAACCTTTCCACGATCGAACTGAAGGGTAATGCTGGCGACGACACGCTTGTCGGTAGCGA
>JBGCDN010000083.1:0-5396 GCA_045105495.1 Planctomycetaceae bacterium | reverse complement strand
CCTGGCTGCAGACCTGCGAAGGCTATCGCTTCACCGCTCTTTCCGCCGTCTACTGCGCCAACCGAGTTCTGAACGAAAACCTCAGCGGCGCGCTCACGCCGGCAGCAGCATTCGGTGCCGACGCCGTGCTCGAAATCGAAGGTACGATTCGTAAAGACTCGCTCACTGAGGCTCCGTGCAAAACCTCGTAGCGGCGACCAACCGCCGGCAACGCCCGCTGGCGGGGTGACTTTCGAAGCCACGTCTGGCCAACGGAGACATAACCTTACCGAATCGTCCATCTAACAAATTGCGAGACCTCGTTTCTCAACGGCAAGAAAGTCCTTATCTCCGGAGGCTCTCAGGGAATCGGGCGAAGAGCTTGAAGCTGTAGTCAAAGAACTCGAAGCCAATCACATTCGGCCTGACCAGCAATTCTTTGCCTGCCGAGTAGATGTGACGAACGCTCAGGATGTCACCACGGGCAGCGCGTGGAGTAATTCGGGGCTTGGATGTGTTGATCAACACTGCCGGGATCAGCCGTCCCGGTTACCTCGGGGCGATGGCCGGCGAAGACATCTGTCAAACCACCGACGTGTTTCTGGCATATGTAGCAACGGGTAGCAAATCCCCCTGACTCGCACTGGATTGTCCTGACTGTCCGTCGGTGGTTTCTTTCATGGAACAGAGGACAAACCAGTCCAGCCGTACGTGGCA
Source organism: Planctomycetaceae bacterium (assembly GCA_045105495.1). Lineage (GTDB taxonomy): Bacteria > Planctomycetota > Planctomycetia > Planctomycetales > Planctomycetaceae > CAYNWT01. The sequence goes on along the minus strand of JBGCDN010000083.1, from coordinate 4,700 downwards.
CTGTCTGGCAGCCCATGTCATCAGCCATGATCACAATGAAGTTGGGTCTGGCAGTTTGTGCGGCGAGACCCATCGTTGCCAATAAACACAACGATGCGATTCGAACGGACACGACCAAGGGACGAAAGATTGACAATGGGCACCTCAGTTCGTGATGGACAAATCAGAAACGCCATTGTCAGCAGCGCACGTCACGATTTCAAACAGGTGTTCGGCATTGTCGCTGGATCTTGCGATGCGAGAGGCGTTAGTCGGTGGACCAAAGTGTGATTTGGTCTTCACTGATGATTGCAACGTGCCGGTCAGTGGCTGTGATATTTGCTCCTCCGATTCGGATTGGAGCGCCAAGGGCGTAACCGGTTCGGGCTGCTCGGATTTCGATTTGCGATCGAGTTGGGAACAGGCAGGTTCCATTCATCAGGAAGCCTCGTCCGTGTCCGAAGTGTTCTGCTGAGGATCGTGGCCCACCCCAGAGAACTTGACCTGTGGCCGTGTTCAATCCCCATGGGCCCCGGCCGCTCAAAACCAGAACACTGTTGCTTGTGCCTAAGACATGAGCCGCGCGGTCTGGTAGTCGTCGGGTCCAGAGTAGCTCGCCAGTGTGTTCTCGTATGGCGAAGACAGCATCCGCATCATGTGGGGCAACGTAGATGATGCCATGTTTGGCGATGGCTGTGTCCCCCGCGAATTGCGGTCTTATCGCATTCAGTCGGTCGTAAGATCGAACCCAGTTGATTCGGCCCTCATGAGTCACCGAAACAATCAGCCCATTGTTTGTGGCGATGATGATGTGTTTTGAAGTGACGGTCGGACGGATCGAAGTTGTCAGAGAACCTGTCTCTTCTGGTTCATCAAGCCCAGCGCAAAGCTGCTTCGTCCAGAGAGTGCGTCCGTCTTCAAGACTCAGGCAGACAAGATGAAGCGAGTTAACCGGCAGCCCTGCGCGAACCAAAACAAAGCACCGCGCGTCAAATGTAACCGGGTCTGATTCGAACGAAGAGTTGTTAAGAACGTCCGCTGCTGTTGTTTGCCACAGCAGCTTGCCTTGTCTCTCATCTGCATCCAGACAGACGATTGCATTGGATGCGACGTTGTTCAGTCGAGCTACTCGAAAGCCGCGGCTGGTTTCGGGCGTACCGATTCGAGCCAGCAAGCGCGCGTCGTTGAGGGTGGGAAAGGCAAGCGGCACACCGGTGACCGCAAGCTCGTTCGTTTCATTCGTCTCGAAGATGCGTGTCTCTGCTTCGTCGGTCCACGGGTTCAGGCCTGATTGCAAATCGAACACGTGAACTGCGTTGCAGTCTGAGATGAAGACTGAGCCCGCACCAAAGCGGGCGGCTCGAAACAGCGACGGACGACCTTTGAATGCAGTCGGAGCAGACGCTCGGTGGGACGCGTTCACCAGCGGTGTTGAGAGGCGTCGTGACCACCGCTTGCGGAACGTGGTCGCGAATTGAACCGGTCCTGGGTGACTCCAATCCTTGTTACTGAGTTCCTGCTGCAGGAGTTTTCGCCACGATGCGGTCTGCCCAGCGAGCTCTCCTTGTTCATCGAGAAGTTCGTTTGGGATTCGACCAAACATTAGTCTGGCCTCTTCGAGCTCGCCCATCGCCAGACGACAGAGAACAAGCTTCGCACTTGCCTGGGCTTCATCCACCGTCACCAGCCTACGCCAGTATTCGTAGGCCAATCCGAGGTCGTCGGATCGCCACGCGATCTGGGCTAGCCGAGTGATTGCCTTGGTGCCAAGGGTGCTATTGGGGGCTTCGGCGACGATCCTCTCCAGCCACTGAGTTTCGAACTCTGGCTCGCGTTTTGATCGTTCGAACCACTGATTCGCCTGCGGATCGACTTGGTTTCGATATGTCGCCAGCGCCTGTCGACCTAGCTTGGCTAGTACCTGATTGGCAGCAGCTCGAACCGTGATGAGCCGACGAGGTGACGCTCGAACGAGGTCGACTCCGGAAGAATCAACGATTTGCAGCAGGGACGCGATGGCGTCTTCGTTTTGTCCATTCGCAAGCTGTTCTTCGACCGCTAACAGTCGTGCTCGGATGGTTCGGTTCTCTTCGACAATAGCCGGACGCAATTGGCCGAAAGCTGGACTTGCTAAAGCGGTCAGGCAGATCACCGATGCGAGAACCGGTTTCATGATTCTCTTAGCTTGGTTCCGAGTGTGAACAGGACGACGCCAATCGTGAGGCTGACGGGCATCACAATGAGCGGGATGCCGAAGTACAGCTGCCAGATAACGAGGATGGGAAGCACCGCCAGCACGATGAACTGCAAGATGATTCCAATGTAGTGCTTCACTGGTGGCCTTCGGTTGTTGTCACCGGAGTTTGTTGGCGATTCGATTGTAGATCGACGGTCGTATCATCTCTTCAGCGACGACATCTGCAAAGCGGCGAAGGCCATTTCGTTCTACAAATGAAAAAAGGCTCTCGCAGGATATGCAAGAGCCTTCGTGGTCAGTGATGGCCGCGGGCAATAGTTACTTGCCTTCGAACCATTCAGCTTTGAGCTTAATCTGCTTCAGGTCAAGGACTTCACCGCTCTTGACTTCGAAGTACATCTTGCCCTTCTTGACTTCGTATTCTGCGGTCTTGGCCGTACCGATTTTCTTGTGCAGGTAGCCCGGAATCCGGTGCCAAAGTCGAACTTCATGCTTACCTGCAGGCAGGTTGGCGACCATGAATCGTCCATCTTTGTTGGACACAGCCATGTATGGGTGGTCCATGACAAGCCAGTTGGCACGCATCCAAGGGTGCAGGTCACAGGCAACTTCGATTGGTGCGGTCTCGCCCTTCTTTAGTGGGAACGGTGTCCCTTCGCGATCCTTAGCACCGATCATGACATTCATCGGCTGGTTCTTGAGAGGCTTCATGTTTGTGTTGTGGTTCACTTCATCATCAGACAGAACCACGACGGTCTGGCCGGCTCGAACAAGAAGAGCCTTTGGCATGAAGCGACAGCCCTTTTGGTCAAAGTAAACTTCTTTGTTCTTTGGCTTACGCAGGTCGGGGTGAACTGCATCTTTCTTCTTCGAGTAAGCACCACGCTTTTCGTAGAAGAAGATGTTTTGGATACCCATGTTCTTTTCGTTCACAACTAAATCGTTGCGGTAGTGATCCTTGGTTGCACAACTGCCACCGTCTTTGACGCTGGGGTCACCCTTCTTGTGCAGGAGAATTCGATCCGGAACCTTGCCATCGAAAACGAACTGGCCGACTACCGTTCCGTATCCCTTATCCGGCTTCGGGACATCCGCGAGAGCTGGGACGACCTGCTGCTTGTTTGGGTCTTCAACAGCTTCTTTGGGGACTTGTGCAGCAGCAGATGCTGTTGTGAGCATCAACGACAGAGATAAGAGCGTACGCATTGTGGCCTCCGGGGGAGTGTGATCTTGGAGACGTATCGAACCGTCTCCGGCAGGATTATTAGCGAATTCAGCCGTGTTGGCACGGCTAAACAACTTTATTCATTGCGATTCCGAAGTCAAAAGTCTCGGTATTCTCATGATTGGTGCCTTGGCAGAGTTCAGCCGAAGTAGTCGGGGCTTCTGTGACCCTGTGCATCGCGTTCAGTTGCTTGACTTCCCATTGGCTTACAGGCAAATTGCGTCCAACTGGACTCTGAGCGTCCGCGGGAGATCTACCGCGAACGCCTCAAACGAAATGGAATTCGGCAGATCTGGATATTCTTCCAGACTTGGTTCGGACACATGAAGGAATAGCTATATGTCGGTTGCGCTTAGCTGTGCTGCGCTGATTGCTGTCTTGCCCCCGAGCAATACAGGCTTACCTGAGGCGGCCAAGAAACTCACTCTTCGCCAGGCCTTTCACGTTTCGTCTGCTGGAAACCAATGGTTCACCGATCTTGCAGCTGCAAAAGCTCGATCGGTTTCTTCCGGCCTGCCGATGGTTCTTCACTTCGAAGCCAAATGGTGCGGAGCCTGTCAGACCATGTCGAAGCAGGTGCTTTCTGGCGAAAAGGTTGTTGGTCGGCTCGGACGCCGGGTCGTCGGAGTGAAGATCGATGCAGACCACCATCCACATCTGATCCGCCAGTTTCACATTGCCGTGTTGCCGAGCGATGTTTACCTCGACTCCGATGGTCGCATTCTTGCTCAGGAATCAGGTTATCGAGACGAACCGACATACCTTGCGGCACTCGACAAGGTCGGTGAGGCAAGTTCCGGTGCAGTCGAATGGATGAATAACCCAAACGTCAAGCTCGGCAAAGAAGCGCATGCCGTTGCCGGTCGGACAAATTGTGTGATTACTCGTCGAGCCGGAGTCGTTGTAGGACTCGGTGGCTACTCACCGGTCACGATGACTCGATCGATGGGTTGGGATAAAGGCAATCGCAACTACGCATCGATTTACCAGGGTGTCATGTACTACATGAAGGACGCCAAGGAGCTTAAAGAATTCGAAGCCAGCCCCGAAAAGTTCGCCCCAAAGCTGCACGGCTGCGACCCGGTGGTGTTGAGCAACCTTGGAACCCCGCTGCCAGGAGCGATTACGCTGGGAGCATTCGTCGAAGGAAACCTGTACTTCTTCGCGACTAAGGCGAGCCGCGATTTGTTTAAGAAGAACCCCGGTCAGTTCATCAAGTCTGGGCTTGCGGTCAAAGGCGACCAGCTTCAAGACGCTTGCTGTGCACCGACTTCGAACCAGTAGCGGCGGACGTTCACG
>JBGCDN010000082.1:0-3137 GCA_045105495.1 Planctomycetaceae bacterium | reverse complement strand
TCGCCGGCAGCTTCTTCTACGAAGACGAAGATCATCCTCGGTTCTATACGGCAGAAGCCGGGTATGTTGTTTGTGTCGCCAACCTGCCAGAGGCACTGGTTGACGTAAGCATTCCAAGTAGCAGTTCCAATGGTGCTTTGGCGTTCGAAACGCTGACAGAAAAGATTCCTCCCGAAGGCACAGAAGTGACTGTCGAACTAATTCCTGTCCGACCCAAAGCGAAGAAAACCAGTCCACCGGGCGCCGGCCAAAAGTTGGATGGCAGCAACGCTGTGGAGAAACAATTTGAAGTCGATGCTGCCGATCCCTCAAGCAATCACCTACAGCGAATTGCACGACGGCAATGAGTGGCGGCATGCTTATTTCGCTGTGCACGTACAACGAGCGGCAGAATCTTGAGAACCTGATACCGGTTCTCTTTCGCTACGCCCCAGACGCGCATGTGGTGATTATCGACGATGGTTCACCGGATGGCACTGGTAAGTATGCGGACGAACTGGCTGCGGAGAACTCCGCAATCCGAGTGCTTCATCGGAAGGGAAAACAGGGACTCGGTTCTGCGATTCTGAGAGGTTTCGAATTCGCGATCGAAGACAACTACGAATACGTTTTGAATTTGGACGCCGATTTCAGCCATCATCCACAGCACATTCCGGCTATGCGAGAATGCATGTCCCGAGCGGATGTAGCAATTGGTTCTCGATACATCGATGGCGGTGGTGTGGAAGGGTGGGGCTTCAAACGCCATTTCATGAGCCGTGGGATTAATCTCTACGCGTGGCTCACACTTGGGCTGAAGACGAAAGACAACAGCGGCAGCTTTCGGTGCTATCGAGTTTCAGAATTGTCGAAGCTGGACTTTTCGCTTGTGAAGAGCAAAGGCTACTCGTTTCAGGAAGAGATTCTGTACCGTCTGGATCGTATCAACGCGCGGTTTGAGGAGACGCCGATTTACTTTGCCAACCGGCGATTCGGTGAGACCAAAATTACCTTGCGTGAAGGAACCGACGCCTTCGTGTTGTTGTTCAAACTGTTTCTGGAACGGTTGCGTGGCGTACCGGTTACCAAGCCAGACGTCACGTAGCGCTGGCTGACAGAGTCAATCCGCATGAACCTCAACAGAGGCAGCTTCACCTCTCGATTTGCCAGATGACGTCATCGTTCAAACAACTTGTTGAGTGGTATCTGGGGGTCGATTCTGCCGGGCCGGGAGAAGCAACGGCCTGGCACTGGCGAACTGGTGGGCTTCTGGCTTCGCTTCCCACCTGGCTTTGCGTGCTGATTGCCTTCTCGCTGATTGGTGGCATCGTTGCAATCTACCGCCGCGACGCGCGCGCGCTGTCGTGGAAACGACGTTGGTCTCTAGTGGTACTTCGGCTTGTCACGTTGGGCGTTCTGTTTGTTCTGCTATTGCAGGTAAACCTTTCAGTCGATCGAACGGCGTTGCCGTATGTCGTTCTGATGATTGACGATTCCGCCAGCATGCAGTTCCAGGATGATTACGCTGAAACGGAAGACGCTGAAGCAGCCTCAAAGCTGGTCGACCCGGAAACGTTGTCAACTCGACTGGAACTCACCAAGGCCCTGCTATCCAACAACCTGCTTTCCGATTTAGTCCAACGCTATCGGGTTCGCGCTTATCGATTTTCAGAGCAAGCCGAACCCCTCGGTCTCACCACAACGAAAAGCGCGGACGAAGTTCTCGACGCAATCAACAGCCTGAAGGGGGAAGGATTAGAAACACTTCCAGCCGCGGCAACACGTCAGGTTCTCGATGAATTCCGCGGAGCTTCGCCAACTGCGATGGTGCTGCTGACCGATGGCGTTTCAACACGCGGCGCAGATAGTGGGCTGCAACGGGTGGCCAGTTTAGATTCGAAAAATATCGTGCCGCTTTACGTGGTTGGTGTTGGTAGTTCGAAGGCTGCTGCCGACATTGAATTGACCAACGTCCGTGTTGACGACGTCGCGATTGTGAAGGAGCCAATTCTCTTCTCAGCCGAACTGAAGTTGTCCGGGTTTGAGGGGCAGGACATTGTGCTGGAACTCCGGAATGCCGCTACGGGTGAGCAGCTCACAGCGCGGACAATCAAGCTTCGCAACACTCTGCAGCCGGTCGAACTGGGGTATGTGCCGACAGTGCCCGGCGAGTTCGATTATCAGTTGAGCGTGGTTCCTCCCGAAGGGGAACATCTGACGGAGAACAATAGTGAAGTTCGTCATGTCAGTGTGCGTGAAGGGAAGATTCGTGTGTTGCTGGTGGAGATGCTGCCGCGATATGAGTTTCGATACCTCAAGCATTTACTCGAACGTCTGGAAGGTGATTCCGGTTCCATTGAATTAAGCACCGTGCTGTTTGATGCAGATCCGGAATGGAACACTCTTGATGAATCGGCAGCTCGAACCAAAGGTCGTTTGCCGGTAACGGCAGACGGACTAAACGCGTTTGATGTCATCATTCTTGGCGACGTTGACCCGCTGCTCATTAGCCCCACCACTCAGGAAAACCTCCGCGACTTCGTGCGTGAAAAGGGCGGAGGGGTCGTGCTGGTGGCTGGACCAAATCACAATCCGCACGCCTACCGAGGAACCCGCCTGGAACCGCTTGTTCCCGCGTCGCTGGATGTCATGACAGCTGCCGACTTCACATATCTCCGAGAGCAAGGGGCCACGATTGAACCCACTCTGTCTGGAAAGCGGGGAACGCAACTATTTCGATTCGCCGAGAGTGAATCAGAAACGCGTCGTGTGATGAGCCAGATGTCGAAGGTGTTTTCGGTTCTCAAACTCGACGCATCTGCCCCCGGCGTGACGGTTCTGGCCGCAGGCAATGGCAACGCCGAACCCCTGATCGTCAACAGACAGTATGGAGCCGGACGGGTGGTGCTGCATGCGACGGACGACTTGTGGATGTGGCGTCGTCGAGCTGGTGATGAGTACTTTGGTCGCTATTGGATATCGCTAATTCGCTTGCTCAGTCGATCAAGTCTCATTGGTCGCGATCGCGATACAGAACTGACGACAGACCGAGAGTTGTACGAATTGGGCGAAGACGTCGTCTTCCAGCTCCGGTTTCTCGACTCAAGAGACGAGCCACCGGACAGGCAAGCGACCGTCAACGTAGAACGCCGCAATGG
>JBGCDN010000081.1:0-3859 GCA_045105495.1 Planctomycetaceae bacterium | reverse complement strand
GAACACCAGCCGCATCAGATACACGGCCGCGTGAGCGATCAGCTTGTTTAGAAATGGGTTGCGAATCTTCATTGAGGATTCCATTCCTCGGGTAGAACTCCGTCAGCGGGATTGTCGGCAATTTCCGATACTGTGAGAACCGCAATCCATGGATCAAGACAATCCGCCGCGAAACCCGAACGAACCAGACACTCTCCCTTCGGGAGAGTCGGGCTCTCGGGCCCGGAGAGGGCCGAGCATGTTTGAGTTCGAACCCTAAAATCCTACCAGCCAACGTTCGGTTTACCGCGGTAACCGCCCCGCCGCTATGGGGCCGACCCTCCCACAAGTGCCACAAGCGGGAGAGTGTCTTGCCTGTTCGGCGGTTCGCGGCGAAGACCGCACTGAAACACACGCGGAGTGCTTCCTAACGAGCAAACGTCGATTTGTTCCGCAGCAAATGATGGTAATGCTGAGCAAACCGGTGTGATTCGTCGCGGACATATTGCAGCAGCCGCAGCCCGAATGAGTGGCGGCTAAGCTTTCGAGGTTCAGCCTCGTCTGGGACGTAGACCTCTTCTTCGCGCTTGGCGAGCGAAATCGTAAACGGTCGCTTGATCTCCAGTTGGGCCATGGCTTCCAAAGCAGCGTTCAGCTGACCGCGGCCGCCGTCAATGAGAAGGATGTCCGGGTAGGACTCACCTTCTTCAGTCAGACGACGAAACCGACGGCTCACGACTTCTCGGATAGAACCAAAGTCATCCACCCCGTCGACAGTGCGAATCTTGTATCGCTTGTATCCATGCTTAAACGGCAGCCCATCGATGAACTGAACAAGACTGGCAACCGTCTCACCGCCCTGCAAATGGGCAATGTCGACACCTTCAATTCGGCGAGGAAGTTCGTCCATCTTGAAGACACGTCGTAGACCTTCCATACCCTTCTTCGGATCGATGTAGAACACCTCCGGCTGGGCGTGCTCTTCAAGGTCACCGCGAAGGTTCAGGTCTCTGAGTGACTTTATCTCGTCACGAATGCGGGCGGCTTTCTCGAACAGCAGCTCCTTCGAAGCCTGCTTCATGTTCTTCTCTAGTTCCTTCAGCAGGCGAACCTTGCCCCCGTCGAGAAACAACTTCAGCTTGCGAATATCGTTGCGATAGTCTTCCTTCGTAATCCGCAGATTGCACGGAGCCGTACACTGGTTGATGCTGGCCAGCAGACACGGACGAAACCATCGCCATTTCTCATCGCCATCATCGATATCAAGAGTGCACGTGCGGAATCGAAAGATCTTCTGCAACACCGCAATCGTCCCACGCAACTTCTTCGCGCTGGTAAACGGTCCATACAGCTTCACACCAGACAATTCTGGCGTTCGAGTAAACTCAACACGCGGGAAGTCTTCGCGAGTTGTGATCTGAAGGTATGGGAACGTCTTGTCGTCTTTCAGCTCGCTGTTGAACCTCGGCTGCACATCCTTAATCAACCGAGCTTCTAGCAGCAGCGCATCTACCTCGCTGTCGGTTTCGATGCAGTCAATGTCGCGGATCTCTGTGACCAGTTCCGCAGTGCGCCGTTCAACAGCCGCCGCTGCCGTGAAGTAACTCCCGGCTCGACTCCGGAGATTCACCGCTTTGCCGACATAGATGACTCTGCCCAGATCGTCCTTCATCAGGTAGACACCAGGTGTCGTGGGGAACGTCTTCACCTTGTCTTTTGGGGCCAGCTGCTCGGCCGGTCCGCCTTCAACTTCGGTTTCAGAAGTGTCCACCAAGTCTGGCGCAGCGTTGACGGAGCTTTCGTCCGTCGATTCAGAATCTGGTTCGTGATCGTCAGGTTGTTGGTTCATTGAGAACGCCCACCAAGGCAACTCTGTCGCCATCGGGAAGTTTAGCGGCTGTCCGGATCGTAGCACTCTGAGAACAATCGTCCGACACCGACGGACAAGATCATGCGTTCGGTTGATTCATTTGTGCCGAGAGTTGGAATCCGAGGCACAAGGCGATTAAAGTCAGGAATAATTCACACACGATGGGGATCAGACAGGCGTCTCGGACTTCCCCTCAATTTGAAAACCCGGAGTAAAGATAAGTGATGAATATTCGTTCTAAGTGGCTTCGATTCCTGATTGCTGGCTTCATGCTGGGTGCTGTTTGCATCAGTAACGGCTGTGCAGAATCAGACAGCGGCGAATCGCTGGAAGAATTCGACGGCGGCTCACCAGACGACATCGGAGCCGGTGGCGTCGACGCCCCGTAAGCATTTGGGTGATTCGACCGGCGGAACACTTCGTCCCCGACCTTCAAATCACCCACTTGGTTCTCTTGGCAAACAGCTCGTTTGAACTATCTGAATTCAAAAGGTGCTGACTTCGGTCAGCACCTTTTTTGTTGGTTGCAAATTGAAGTCGAAAGAGTAAAAGCGTGGCTGCTTAGCCAATTCAGCTTAGAAGAGACGTACGATCATGGTTCAAATCAACGAGAATTACAGCAAGCTCAAGGCTGGATACCTGTTTCCGGAAATTGGCCGTCGAGTCAACAAGTTTATCGAAGAGAACCCTTCAGCAGACGTCATCAAGCTTGGCATCGGTGATGTCACCGAACCACTTCCTGAAGCGATCACATCGGCGATGCACACCGCCGTCGACGATATGTCGAAGCACGCAACCTTCCGAGGCTACGGACCTGAACAAGGTTACGACTTCCTTCGAGAAGCCATCGTTCAAACGGACTACATTGGTCGCGGTTTGAATGTTGCTGCAGACGAAATTTTCGTCTCGGATGGTTCGAAGTGTGACACCGGCAACATCCTGGACATCTTCGGATCCGGCAACAAAATCGCCATCACAGATCCGGTGTATCCGGTCTACGTTGATACCAATGTCATGGCTGGCAACACCGGCGACGCTGATGACTCTGGACGTTACGGCGGTCTGCTGTACATCCCTGTAACGGCGGAGAACGAATTCATTCCGGCCCTGCCCGATCAGCCGGTTGATCTCATCTATCTGTGCTATCCGAACAACCCAACCGGTACCGTTGTCTCAAAGGATGTCCTGACCAAGTGGGTCGAATACGCCAAGGCCAACAATGCCGTCATTCTTTACGACGCAGCCTACGAAGCGTACATCAGCAAAGAAGGTATCCCACGTTCCATCTACGAGATTGATGGAGCACGTGATGTAGCCATCGAGTTCCGAAGCTTCAGCAAGAACGCGGGCTTCACAGGTGTTCGTTGTGGCTTCACTGCGGTTCCAAAAGAACTCAAGGGCCGAACCGCCAGCGGCGAATCTGTCGAGATTCATCCACTATGGAACCGTCGCCAGAGCACCAAGTTCAACGGCGTTTCTTACATCGTTCAGCGTGGGGCCGAAGCTGTTTACAGCGATGCCGGCAAGAAGCAAATTCGTGAGCTCATCGACTTCTACATGACCAACGCGAAGATCCTCTGCGATGGTCTGTCAGACGTGGGTTTCACGGTCTACGGCGGCGTGAATGCCCCGTATGTCTGGCTTGCAACCAAGGACGGAGCCACCAGTTGGGACTTCTTCGACATGCTTCTGAAAGAATGCCATTTGGTGGGAACCCCTGGCAGCGGCTTTGGAGCCAGCGGCGAAGGCTACTTCCGCCTGTCCGCATTCAACAGCCGCGAAAACATCGAAACCGCCGTCGCCCGCCTCCAAAAGAAATTCTCCTAAGGGAAGCGTTCCGCTTCACCGGTGGCGGTAGGCGCGTTGGGATGGTGTCGTCGCTCGGTTGAGGCCGCAAGAACGTCTTCTCAGGATGCAGTCGGAGAGAAACTCAAGACACCCTCCCGCGGGAGGGTCGGAGCCCCAGCGACGGGGAGGGCAACGGCAACTCCAAGAAAACCGCCGCCTCGC
>JBGCDN010000080.1:0-3673 GCA_045105495.1 Planctomycetaceae bacterium | reverse complement strand
TCTTTGAATTCAAGTGGTACGTTTCCCCGGCGATTTGAACGACTCCCTGAGAGCTTACGCGAAAGGGCGTATCAAAGAACTGGCATTCAACCTCTCCGTTGGCATATGAATAAGAGAAGTTTCCACCCCACTCCCGACCTTTCTTGGAGGCATCTCCAGCGATCGGAAGATCGAGACCGAAACTGGTGGCGTCATCGATGGGTTCTTTCTTCAGGCAGGCGAGACGGGAAAGGCCGATATCGCAGATTGACGCCCCATGAATGCCGTCAAGATTTGCCTTTCTCACGGCCCAAAGCTGGACAGGAAACGTATTGGGAGGAGCGCCGTCTCGTCGGGAGACGCCATTGTCCATCTTCGCCAGCTTGGCCCCGATGGTGTCACTACGCTTGTAGGCCACTACCGCCACGCCAACCGCTAACACGACTGTCAAAACGGCCACGATTATCGGAACAGGCTTTCTCATCGATTGGTTGCCTAACGAATTGCGATCTATCTGTTGGCAGGAGGCTTACAGATAGATCGTGCGTTGAAGTTTGCCGCTTCGCGTTGGGTGTGGCCAGGTGAGATCTTCAGTCCGGCCGGTCTTTCCCTTGCGGAATCAACCACGGTGGTTGGCGGCGACGGATGGATTGTACCCGTGATCAGAGACACTGTCATGGGTTGATCGGCGTAGATTGGCTCGAGCGGCGAGAACGCGAGCATAGCCTGATGGAGGAGCATACCATGCAGGACGCAAGCTGCCGTGAAAGATATCACGCCAGCTGGTTCGGTTTGCGGTGTGCATCAGGTGAAGGGGACTGCCACAGTGGTGGCAGCATTGTTCGGGCGGATCAGAATTTGTCCCTGGCAGCTGACCTTGATCGGTATCGCTGAGGTCTACAGTTTCTTTGCCGGAGGCGTCGTCGAGTAGCTTGCGACACTGGTTCAGATAGCGTTTTGAATGCTGGTTACTGAGTCCGCCGAAACGGCGGCTCTTTGTGTAGCCCTTCGGAAGAATGTGCAGGCACCAGCGGCGAATGAACTCAACCGCCGGAAGTTCGACGGCTTCGGTCTCGTCGCTGCCGCCGTGAACGGTTCCCGATCGAGCCGTGAAGGTCACGTTGTGGCCGTCGTAGTTCGTGATGCGATAGTCCGAGATCGGACCACCTGTCAGATAGCGAGCCAGATACTTCACCACGTCAAAGGGCTGGGACGAACCAGTCGGTGGCGGTTGGATGTAAGCCACCCAGTCGATCGTTTCCAGTGGTGACAACCACGACTCGAATGCATCCGCATCGCGAAGGTCAGACCACTGACCGTCGAGCTTCAGTTGGCCTCGCTGATGAAGTCGCTTCAGACCGCGCAGGAACTGTTTGCGAAATTCGGTTCGCAACGTATCAGCATCCACCAGCCAGAAGTCGTGGTACTCGCGTCCCGGTGGAGGCTCGGCCGACTTCCATGCGTTCTCCTTTTGAAGAGACGGACCGCCGCCGGGAACAACCGCATGCACGTGGACGTGAGCGTCCAGTTTCTGGTTCCATGTATGCAGCACCATCGCCGCCGCCGCTTCGAACTGCTGTTCGTCTTCGACGGTCTTCTTCAACGAAGACCACGCACTGCGGAACAGCAGGTCAAACATGACGCGACGGTTGCCAAGGGTCAGACTCGACAGGCAATCCGGGATCGTGAACACGACCTGATAATAATCCATGTTGGGAAGAACCCACGTCGCCGCCGAATCCACCCAGTTCACTCGCGAAGCACCTCGACACTGCGGACAGTGACGATCGCCGCACGAATGATGCACACGTTTCACTTCACCACAGCTTCGGCAGCCGTACAGTTTCGAACCGAGCGCTGCGGTTCGGCAAACACTGATCTTCGCCAGGGTGCTTTGCACATGCGGGACCGCAGCAGACGAATCCGCACTCACGAAATCGCCCGCGTGAGACTTCAGGATGTCGGCGACTCGGAACCGGGGCTCGGGTCGGTTCCCTGCGGACCCTGCATCCACCCGGGCAGTTGCCGCACCGGCAACCAGTCGATCGGACTCGGCACACTGTCCAGGTGAGTCCGTCGGACATGCAGATAAACCATGGTCGTCGAAAAACTCTTGTGACCCAGCAGTTGCGAAATCGTCAACAGGTCGACGCCCGCCTCCAGCAGCCCCGTCGCGTACGAATGCCGGAGCGTGTGTGGTGAAACGTTCTTCTTCAGACCCGACCTCAGCACAGCCGCTTTGCAGACCTTCTGCATGGAATTCACATTGATCGGTCGAGACAGATCGCGGCCGGGAAACAGAAACTCCGGCGGACGAATCGTTTTCCAGTAGCTGCGAAGTTCTTCCAGAAGTCTCGGCGAAAGCGGAACTCGACGTTCCTTCGCCCCCTTGCCGAGCGACACAGTGAGCTGCATCCGCTGACTGTCGATGTCCGAAATCCGCAGAGCCGCCGTTTCGCTCAGGCGGAGTCCCGCTGCGTAACACGTCAGTAGAAACGTGCGGTGTTTGAGGTTGGTGATGCATGAAAGAAGTCGATTCACTTCCTCCCCGCTCAGCACCACCGGTAGCTTCTTCGGCTTCTTGCCGAACGGGACCATCTTCACGTGCCAGGGGCGAGGAAACGTAGTGCGAAACAGAAAACGTAGCCCGCACACTGCCTGATTGAATGAACTCCAGCCGACTTTCACTTCACGAATCAGGTGCAGTTGAAACGATCGCACGTCTTCGGGGGCAGCCGTTTCGGGCGACCGACCCAGAAACCGAGCGAACCGACGAACGTGGTACGTATACGCGTCGATCGTCCTCTGCGACATGTTTCGCAGCAGCATATCTTCAGCCATACGTTTGGTGATTGCATCGGCTCTTTGTTGCCATGGCGTCATCGCGAATATCTCCGGATTCAGATCACAACAGCGAACGCGCCGTTCGCTTCCCGAATCCAGCCTGCATTCCAAACGGACCGAGCGCAATTCGACAACATGGAGATTCCGTAAATACCGACGAGCAAAGACGCAACACCAGCACACGACCAGGCCAGCGCGCAGAATCAATCAGGCGCAAACAATCAGTATGAACCAGGAAATCCAGGCAATCACTACAACCTGGCCCAAAAGAAAAACCGCCTCCAGCTCAAACCAACATGGTTTAAGCGAAGCGGTTAAGTTCAACGTCTACGATCACCGGGCACGAAGATTGAGCTAACCACTTCACACCCGCCCGAATGAGTGCTCCGCGTGCATCGTTTTGTTATCCGGCGGATATCGAGTCGCGCAACCTGTCAGAGATTTTTGGATTGTACCATTCGTATACCGGAATGACTCGCCCTAGCCACAAGTAGTAGCGTCGAGACACCGGCACTATGTAGTTTGATTTTGTCGAAAAACGAAATCCAGTCGTGCTTGTTCCTGTTTGAATCACGAGTGGAAAATAAGATTTTGGATCATCCGTTCGCAGTTTCATGTAGTCGCTACCGAATTCTTCCGCCTCGTAAGTGTTTACCGCGATCGCCCCTTGCGTGTCTGTATGCAGCCATAACGCATAGCCCACGACAGCAGCAATGACGACGACGATAAACGTCCGTCGCGAAATTTGCGGCCATAATTTCCGTTTTACGTTCATATTTGGCACACGTAAAAACTGATTTTAATGAGCCGGATAACGACCACGGTCACCGGACCGTGGAGTGAAAATGTG
>JBGCDN010000079.1:0-2618 GCA_045105495.1 Planctomycetaceae bacterium | reverse complement strand
ATGGATCTGAAGCAAGTCTGTCCCAGACACGCTTGACCTTTACCCCAGACACATGGGACGTCGCCCAGTCTGTTACGGTCACTGGTGTCGATGATGTTCTTGCGGACGGCGATATCACGGTGCCAATCACTGTCGCCGTGGATGAATCTGCCTCAGATAGTCTCTATCGATCTGTTCCTGATACTTCACTGAGCGCGACCACTCTGGATGATGATATTGCCGACTTCGTTGCCGTCGAAACTGGCCCACATACGCTGACTCGTGAGGGCGGGAACACGGATACGATCGACGTCATGCTGACGGCCGCACCAACAACGCCTGTCGTTATTGATGTGGTCAGTCGGGATGGTGCAGAGGTTGGTGTGTTGCCCGCTTCGGTGACATTCGATGCGTCAAACTGGAACATCCCGCAGGCTGTGACTGTCAATGCCGTAGACGACAGTGCTGAAGACGGCAAGCGTTCAACGTTCGTTGACTTTGATGTGAATGCTTCGTCGAACGCGATGTTCCTTGGTCGATCGAGTGCGCTAAGTGTCACCACGATCGACAACGATTCGGCGATCTATCTGGACGACGTCGATCTGGTTGTGGACGCAACGATTGAGGCTGACACGATTACGCTGGACGAGGTTGGTTCGACGATCAACGTCACCATGAATGGAATGACGGTTCCGTTTGATACCGCCGACTACGATCAAATTTTCATTCAGGCAAAGCCGGGTGACGATGTCATTACGGCGACCTCTGTAACTAAGCCGCTGCGGATTCTTGGTGGTGGCGGAAACGACTTGATCTTCGGTGGAAGTGCTGGAGACACCATTCGCGGTGGCGGTGGCAAAGACACCATCTCAGGTGGTGCCGGTGCGGACTCCATTGGCGGTGGCAATAAACGCGATGCCATCAGCGGCGGTCTGGGACTCGATAGCCTGCAGGGCGGTCGAGGAGCTGACGAACTAAATGGAGATGATGGTTCAGACTCCATTCAGGGCCAAAACGGTCGAGACACAATCATCGGAGGCAATGGCCACGATACGCTTGCTGGCAACAATGGCCCGGACAGCATTCTGGGGCAGAACGGCGACGACTTCATCACCGGCGGCGGCGGGGATGATACTATCCACGCCGGTTCTGGCGAGGATGTGATTCTGGGCGGAAGTGGGAACGACGAGATTAACGGCGAGGGCGATGGTGACCTTGCTGCTGGTGGTTCTGGGAACGATACGATCCTTGGAAACGACGGTCGGGATGTCCTTCTCGGTGGAACCGACGTTGATATCGTTAGCGGCCACGACGGCGAAGACATCCTCTTCGCTGGCCGTTCAAGCCTATCGGTGTCTGAGCTGATCTCTGTCTTTGACGAATGGAACTCTGGTCGTACCTATCAGCAACGGGTCGACAACATTCACGACGGTCCGGAAAAGACAGCCGACAGGCTGAATACCGCTTTCCTGATCGGTCCGAATCGACCAGCGAGCCCTCAGACAGCATTCGATGATGGCAAGCGAGACGAACTTACCGGTGCGGGAGGAAACGATTTCTTCTTCGCCAACGTCGGCATGAAAGACACGCTTGATAACACACTGGAAGAGTGGGTCGATCTCATCTAAGGAAGAGTTCGAACCTCGTCCGCGGAAAAGAGCAGCCGATAGGTTTTCCTGTCGGCTGCTTTCGTGCGCTGGCAGCTTCCAGCTTTCCTATAGGGCGGTTGAGATTGCTTCGTTGATAGATTCAATCGTTGCTTCACAGAGTTGCTCAACAAGATCGCCAGGCATGCCGGGGGCGGGCATTAGCACCACGACGTCGGATAGCGGGCGTATGACGATGCCACGTTTTCGTCCGGCCAGTGTCACGCGGTGCCCCATCCGGAGTGTCGATGAAAACGGTGTCTTTGTTTCTCGATCCGCAACCAATTCGATACCCACCATAATGCCCTTCTGGCGAATCTCGCCAACGTGCGGGTGATCGGCGATGCTTTTCAGGCTGTTCCGGATGATGTCTACGTTTTGCGAGACGTTCTCCATGACTCGGTTCGATTTGAACAACTTCAACGAAGCGATCGCGGCAGCTGCGGCCAATGGGTTGCCGGTATAGGTATGACCGTGAAAAAATGTCTTGCCCTCGTCCGGTTCTCCGAGAAAGGCAGAGAACAATTCATCGGTTGTGATTGTTGCTGCCAGCGGTAGGTAGCCACCGGTAATGCCTTTGGCGAGACAAATAATGTCAGGACTCACCTGTTCCTGCTCACACGCGAAGAGGGTTCCCGTTCTTCCGAAGCCGACAGCGACTTCGTCTGCGATAAGTGGAATGCCGTACTTCGCAGTGAGGTCCCGCACGTGTCTTAGATAGCCCTCTGGGTGAACCAGAATACCTCCAGCCCCTTGCACGAGTGGCTCAATGACGAAGGCAGCGATTTGGTCTTGGTTCTCACTAAGCGTTCGCTCAACCTCATTGAAGCAATGTTCCACCCAGGTCGAAGCTGTGTAGCCGTCGGGGACTCGATAAGCCACCGGGGATGGCACGGCCAGCTTATTGAACAGCAGGCGACCGTACGTTGCATGAAACAAGTCAATGCCGCCAAGGCTTACGGTTCCGACTGTGTCGCCGTGGTAAGCCTTCGA
>JBGCDN010000078.1:0-13821 GCA_045105495.1 Planctomycetaceae bacterium | reverse complement strand
TGACTCAAGGTGTGCAGAAGCTGCCGCTGGCTGTAGAAGTCATGCCGTCGGTTGTTGGTGTCTGGGAGAACTACAAGTTGTATCTCAGTCGCGGTGCTGAACTCTCAAAATGGCATCGCAATGTGCCCAGCTATTTCACGTTTGATGATCATGAATTGGTGAACGACATCTGGGGTTCGTCTGAGGCTGGCAAGCGACATCGACGGACTGTTTTTCGCGACATTGGAACCTACGCGTGGCTCGATTATCTCGGGTGGGCCAATCCTGCGACGTACGATCAGCCGGTTCACTTTGGTCGAGCCGCGATGAAAGCGGGTAGCGATCTTCTTGTTGATCCCGATGCAGATTTCACCAAACTTTCGCTCAACGAACTCACGAACCTGCATGTTCATTGGGGAACCAAAGAGGCTGGTGTCAACGACTTAAAGTACGACAACGACGACGGTAACAAGAACTCGTACGTTTACGATATTGTGAAGGTCGTGAACCCAACCACACTCAAGCTCCACATGCCCGCGAAGGCCAATGATCCGAAGCTTAGCTATTCGATTGGCAGGCGGAGCTACGGCAGTTTTCGAGTTGCGAACTGCGAGTACTTTCTTCTGGATACGCGCGGTGATCGTGACATGCACGATGTTCGCAATCGTTCGAAGAAGGGCGTTTCAATGTTGGGCAAGCATCAACGTGACTGGCTGTTGCGTTCGATGAAAGCGAGTGACGCGGACTTCTTCTTTGTGATCTCATCGGTTCCCTTCATGATTCCACACAGTGGAGCAGGGGGCTTTGAAGTTGATGCAGCGAACAAAGAAGAAGCATGGACCGGGTTCTTCGATGAACGCGAAATGCTGATCGACGAATGGGAGAAGATTGGCAAGAAAGTTTTCGTAATGACTGGTGATCTGCACAACAGTTTTGCGGTCAAAGTCACAGACAATGTGTGGGAATTTTGCTGTGGACCACACAACAGTGTGAACCATGTTCCAAAACTAGATGAAAGTGACAGGCCTGCGACCGGCAAGTTCAAGTTCGGGCCACGTGAATGTGACATTCGATGGAGCAGTTACGTTCTTCCAGACTTACCTCGGCTGGAGCGTCTCTACCCGTATTTTTGTGTCGTTCAGGTCAACAACGTGTTTAACATGCCAAAGAAGCTAGGCGGCAAACGATGGGTCGCGTATCCGCACCCGCAAATCGTGTTTCAGTATTACGATGGGCGAACAGGCGAATTGGCGTACGCGGAATCCGTGTCTCTGGATCGGAAGTAAACCGACCGTGAGGGTTCACTACTTCTGAGGGTTGCTGTGATGACAAAGAAACTCTGCGACCTCAAGAAGCTCTTGAAGTCAGACCCTGCGCGCTTCATGAAGCATGTTTCTTCCCGTACCCATGTCTGCACGACATGTGGACGCGTCGCCAATAAGAACAAGCGTCTTTGCGAACCAAAGAAGCTCAAGTCTTAGCTCCGGTTTCGTGGGCCTAATCTCTGATTAGAAGATCTTTCATCGCGCGTTGTCTCGGTCGCAGGTCCAATGTTCGCCCGACCTACTTCTGCAGTATGAGCCGATTATTGCGTGTCAGCAGCAGCGTGTATGTCACGCCATCGTGTTGAATATTGACGCGGTTCGAACCTTGTAGCAGGTCTTCTGAGCGGAGCGTTCTTGGTTCGTCATCGCTGGTCTTTGTGTGTTCTGGCGTTTTTGACATGTTTATTTGCGAAAAACCCTTGGCGTGCCCTTGATCGCGTGCGGCCCGGATAATACAAGATGTCGATACTGAGATTCAATCTCAATGGGTGCGGCATGCAAGAATTAACGCAGCAAATCGAATCGGGACAGCTGGATGCGGCAGAAATAACTGCTCGGCACGCGTTGATTGTTAATCCAGACGATGGAAGAACTCGCGAGCTGTTCGGGCTGATACTGGGGCGAACAAAGCGACTTACCGAAGCTCGCGAGCAGCTTGAAACGGCAAGTTGTCTGGTCCCGCTAAGTCCGCAGGGACAGCTATTACTGGCTGAGTGCTACCTTGGCGAAGGTCCCCGCGAGCTTGGCTTGGACATGTTGATTCATCTCTCCAAACGTGATGATTCAGACGTTCAAACACTCCGCGCGGCTGCTGCGGCTGCGGACGAGATAGATCATCCATGGGTGGCCCGCGAAATCGGTCTGCGAAGCGTTCGTCGGTACGAAGACGCCCAAACGTGGTATGAGCTAGGTTACTACTGCATGCGACTTGGTGGACCAATCCGCCACACAGAAGCGCATGCGCGGCGAGCTATCGAGTTGGAACCGGACAACGTTGAATTTCGGATCGGCTTGTGTGCTCTGCTTGCGAAGAACGACCGCCTCGCGGACGCGTACGAGCTGGTATCAGCATTTGGCAAGCGAGAGATTGATCGCGTTTGCTGTGAGTCTTGTCTGCGAACAGTCATGAACGTCTACGAAGCAGTCAGCGACAGCGTTCGCGCGTCGCTGTGTCTTAGTCGATTGGATGAAGGATTTGTTCCGCCTTGTTGCGGTTGAAGTAAAGAAATTCCTGAAGCCAGTCAGCCACGCTTTCCGCCAGCCAGCCACGCTTCTTCATTTTTCAAACGGACGCTGAACTGTTTGTAAGGCACGTTCAGGATCTGGCCCACGTATGTCGTTCGTGCGGTTGGGTTGGGAACTGTCCGAAGCGGTTCTGCCATTCGATGAAACTTAAGTGCGAAGATTGGCATTCCGATGGCGACCATTGTGTCAGCAACAAAAACTGAAGCTCGGACGACCGCCTCTGGCTTACCGCCAAAGCCCGCAGCGCGACTGCACAATAAGAAGGTTTGGAACTCATCAATGAAGCTCGTTCGCCGAGTTCATTTGTATTCCGGCATCTTCATGTTTCCGTTCGTGTTGCTGTATGGAATCACCGGATGGATGTTTAATCATCCTGGGTATTTCAACGAGGGCGAATCGACTTCTTTTGTTGGATCTGAAGTTGCCGACGGTAAGTTGTCTGAACTTGCATCGCCGGCTGCGATGGCGGCGGACGTTGTGGCGTCAATCAACGATCAGTCGCCGGACGGTCCGAAGATCGTTCTCACCGAAGCCCGTCCGCCTGAGTATTCTGGTTTCATGTCGTTTAGTGCGAAGGGTGAAGACGCATCGCATTCCATTCGTCTGAACCCGGTTACAGGTGACGGCGAGGTTCGGTCGCAGCCGATAGAAGAAACGGAAAAGCAGCGAGAAGCCGAGCGTCTGGCCAATAATCCTTTGTCGTCAATCAAGAAAACAGAGGTCACCGTAAACGGTTTCGAAGAAGCGAAGGCTGCTTTGCCAGCAGTGCTGTCTGAACTTGGGATTGATGTCGGTGAGGTGAAGGCGGGGCGCCGCAGCCCGTCGTTGTTGTTCTCTGCTGAGGTCGATGGCGTTCCGACCGTCGTTAGCTACAGCCTTGGAAATGGTGCTGTCTCGGCGGTTCGCGAAGACTCTGTGCCCGAGGTGAAGACCAAGAGTTTCTTGTTGCGAATGCACAAATCGCGAACCTACTCGCCCGACTTCAACATCCGTTGGTTTTGGGCGTTGTTGGTGGATGGCATGGTTATCTCGATGGTCTTTTGGGGGCTATCTGGAATGATCATGTGGTGGCAGATTAAGCGGACAAGGCTCCTTGGAGGCGGTTTTCTTGTAGCGAGCCTGGTGTGCACCACGTTGCTTGTTGTGGGAATGCACGACAATAACTCTGTGTCATCCGGATTGAGAAACAGTCGGCCTCGGCAAGAACGATCGAGGCAGTCTGAATCAGATAAGAAGCAGCCAGCTAAGGCTACGAAGGCGCAGAAGCAAACGGATGCATGAAGATTTAGCTCTTCGTTAACATGTCGCGGATTGCATCGATCGCCGGTAGCAAAGACACAGGTTTGTCGACCGCGTCTGCGAACATGTCTCCGTATTTCTCGATGCGTTCAAGCACTGTGTAGATGGTAAACATGGCTGGGCGGACGTCGTCTGTGAGTTCTTCCCAGAGCAGGGGGGTTGAGACGCAAGCGCCCTCGATCGGTCGAACGCTGTAAGGCGCAGCGATGGTTTGTCCTCGACGATTCTGCATGAAGTCGATGTAGACCTGCCCCACACGTTTGCTGCGCTGGCGTTCTACCGTTGCGATGTCAGGGTGCCGAATAACCGCCAGTCGCGCGACGCCTTCGCAGAACATGCGAACCTGATCGTAGGTGTATTCCGGAAGTACCGGAACGTAGATGTGAAGTCCTTTCGAGCCCGAGGTTTTGACCAACGGTTCAAGACCTGCGTCATGCAGAATCTCGCCGAGCGTATTGGCGATTTGGATGACGGCCGTAAAGTCGGCACCGTAGGGGTCGAGGTCCAGAATTGCCCAGTCAGGAGTATCCGGTGTGTCGCATTGTGAGTGCCACGGATGAAGTTCGATAGCTGCTGAGTTCGCAAGGTACAGCAGTGTGTCGCGTTCGTCGCAAATGATGAAGTTGACATGGCCTTCCTCGTTCGCAGAGTCCATCTTCTGCGTTCGAACCCAATCCGGCGTATGAGCCGGCGCGCCTTTTTGGAAGAAGGATTTGCCGTGGATTCCATTGGGAAATCGGTTGAGACTTAGCGGACGATTTGCGAGGTAGGGGAGAATCGTGTCAGCGACGCAATCGCAGTAATCAATTAGCTCGCCCTTGGTAATTCCCGCTTGCGGCCAAAGTACACGACTCCGGTTTGTGAACTTCACTCGGGACGATGTGGCAGCATTTCTATTCGCTGAAGTTGGTTCGTCTTCTTCAGAATACTGCACCTGTACCCAATCGTCTGAGGTTGCATGTTGGTACGAACTATCAACCCGCTTGGCGACGGCACCGTTCATGCCCATGTTGTGAACTGCCTCCAGCAGTGCAGTGGGGTTCATGCGTTCGTGTTCAACAAACTGCAGATGCATCCGGTCTGACAGCAGCGAAAAAAGTGCGGCCTTTCGTTCGGTAACCGGGAACTCGTGTAAGCTCCATTCATCGAAGTACAGCAAATCGAACACGTAGAAAGTTGGTTCGCCGTTCGCCTTGCCGCTTAACACAGCTTCAGTCAATTTCGCGTTTGGCAATCCAGTCTCGTCCGAACAGACAAGCACGCCATCGATGAAAGCATTGTGCGCCCGAAGCCTTTTCAATTCGCTGACGACACGCCCCGCATACTTTGTGACGTCCTTACCTTTGGCCGCGCGAAGTTTGATTGTGTCCTCTTTCTTTTCGGCGAAAACGCGAACCCCATCCAGCGACGGTTCGTAAACCCAGTCGGTTTCGGAAAGCACTCCACGGTGCTCCCTTTGCGGTTGCATGAACGTTCTCTTTCGAGGAAACGCAGATCGCTTCGTCGTATGGATATCTATCGCAAACGCTGGTTCGTTCTCGCCGCGTGCGTAGCGATCTTTGCCTTTGAACAGCAGCCAGCCGGATTTCTCGTTGGCCAATTTGACCATGTGCCATTCGCCACGAAGTCGTCCGCCGTCGAAAATGATTTCCAGCTTCCCGTCGGCAATCCCCTGGGGACCATCGGCGTCGTTGACTAGCCGGAACGATCCCTTGTCCCAAATTGTCATCGGGCCAGCTCCGTAGTTGCCAGACGGTATTAGCCCGTGAAAGTCCTCGTATTCAATCGGATGATCTTCCGTTTGAACGGCGAAGTGTTTTTCCTTCGGATCATGAGAGAACCCCTTCGGCACCGCCCACGACTTCAGAACTCCTTCCATCTCCAGCCGCAAGTCGTAGTGCAAATTCCGAGCATCATGCCGATGAATCACAAACACCGGCGCACCAGAACGTTTCCGGCGACGAGGTTTCTTCGCGACAGGTTCCGGCGTGGTCTCAAAATCACGCTTTTGGTCGTAAGGTTCCAGCGATTCTGGCATCGTCACATTGTGGCGAGTTTGCCAATCTACGTCGCGTCCGAAGACTGGGTTCGATGGCCGAATGCGCCAGCGTCCTTGATCACTCTGGAGGTCCAAGGGCAGTTCACATTACCCTGTTGGTCAATCGACCCCGCAGAGTGAACCGTTATGCAGCGACTTCAGGGCATCTTCACACCAAATCTCGTTCCGTTCGATGCGAACGGTAACATCAACGAACCAGAGCTTAGACGCTACGTTGACTGGCTGATCGAACGTGGCGTGCATGGGCTTTATCCGAATGGTTCGACGGGAGAATTCACTCGGTTCACCGTCGAAGAGCGACGTCGGATCGTTGAAATCATTGCCGACCAGACACGCGGACGTGTTCCCATTCTGGCTGGTGCCGCCGAAGCCAACGTCAAAGAAACCCTCCGCGCGTGTGAGCACTATGCTGCGCTTGGTGTTCGCGCCGTCGCGATTGTCGCACCGTTCTATTACAAGCTCAGTCCGGCTTCGGTGTACGCGTACTTCAAGGAAATCGGTGACAATACGCCGGTTGATGTGACGCTTTACAACATCCCAATGTTTGCCAGCCCCATCGACGTGCCGACGGTGCAACGGCTGTCAGAAGAATGCCCACGAATTGTCGCCATCAAAGATTCTTCCGGCGATCTTCCGCACATGATTCGCATGATTCAGGCTGTGCGTCCGAACCGTCCGGACTTCAGTTTCCTCACCGGTTGGGACGCAGCACTGCTGCCGATGATTGTGGTGGGAGCAGATGGAGGAACGCATGCGAGTTCCGGAGTGGTACCGGAAATTACACGTCGCCTGTTCGAACTGAGCATGTCTGGCCAAATCGAAGAGGCCCGCCGAGTGCAGTACGACCTTGTTCGACTGTTCGACACGATGATCTACTCTGCCGAGTTTCCAGACGGCTTCCGCGCGGCTGTTGAACTGCGTGGCTTCAGTATGGGGCGCGGCCGACAACCACTGTCTTCAGAACAACGAACGGACCTGGCAGCACTGAGTCAGGAACTACAATGCATGCTGTCAGAGCACGGATTCTCTGACCAACCGGTCGGTGGCTGCCCGGCGCAATCTAGTCCGACTGTCGATCATGCCGAAGTTGGCCAGATTGCTCAGAAGGTCATCGCGGAACTCAGAAGACGCGGGCTGATGTAGTCCGATCTGGGAAGCAGGGCGATTGCGTTTTAAAACAAGCGTCCTAGACGATCGTCATCTTTTGGTGGTTGCAGCTTGAGATGTTCGTAGCCGGCGTTGGTCACAACTCGACCCCGCGGACTTCGCTGTACCAGACCCTTTCGAAGCAGAAACGGTTCCACTTCGTCTTCCAGCGTTTCAGCCGGGATGTTGATCGTGTGCGCGATGGCTTGAACGCCGGCGGGTCCCCCGCCAAAGACTTCAATGATCGTTCGCAGGTAGTTGCGGTCTTGCTCTTCCAGGCCAAGAGCGTCCACCCCTTTCATCTCTAAAGCAGCGTTGGCTACGTCCAGAGTGATCTCGCCATTCGCTTCAGCATCCGCGTAGTCACGAGTCCAACGAAGCCAGTTGTTGGCCTTTCGAGGTGTCCCACGGCTTCGGATGGCGATCTCGCGGGCAGCTTTCGCGTCAATCTTGGTTCGCAGTTTGCTAGCACTTCGTTCGACAATAATTTTGATGTCGTCGTCAGTGTAGAAATCGAGATGCTCTCGGTTCACAAAGCGGTCACGTAACGGAGCCGTCAGCATTCCACTACGAGTCGTCGCGCCGATCACCGTGAACGGCTGCAACTTCATGTTGATGGTTCGGGCGTTAAGCCCATCGCCGAGCGTAATGTCGACGCGGAAATCCTCCATTGCGGGATAGATGAATTCCTCCACGGCGGGTGGCATCCGGTGAATCTCGTCAATGAAGAGGACCGACCGCTCAGACGCATTCGTCAAGTAGGGCAACAAATCTTTTGGAGCACTAAGAGAAGGGCCCGCAGTGATCTGGAACTCGGTATCCAGCTCACGGGGAATGACGGTAGCAAGCGTCGTTTTGCCAAGACCAGGTGGTCCATCCAAAAGCAAATGGCCTAACGGCTCACCACGCTTCAATGCGGCAGTCAGCATGATACCAATGCGTTTGACGACGTCTTTTTGGCCAACGACATCAGTCAGCCGCTTCGGCCGCAGCTCATCGTCAAATCGATCGTCGTCCGGCGAAAACGATGAAGTCTCCCCGGATGAGTACGGAGGTTCTTCATCGTCGTCATCGTGGCGATAAACAGGATCTCGCGCCATAGCTGGTTCTTCGTGAAAGCTTCGAGCTATTCGCCCGACGCGGCCTTAATCTTGTCTTGGAGTCGCTTCACGACAGAGTCGTCTGGATAAGCAGCACTCTGCTCGACCTTCAAAGACTCCTGCCATCGTTTCAAAGCTTCGTCCTTCTTACCGATTTTGTCGAGGTTGTCGCCAAGGTGTTCGATGATGGTTGAATCTTCGCCGCCGGGCAATTCGATTGCCTTCTCAAGCCATTCGATCGCTTCGGCATACTTGCCACGTCGGTAAAGAACCCAACCCAGGCTATCAAGATAAGCGGCGTTTTCAGGAGCCGAATCGACTGCGATCCGAATCATCTTCTCCGCCTGCTCGAGGTTCTTGTTTTGATCCGCATACAGGTAACCCAAGTCATTGTTGACTCCAGGGTCATTCGGGTCGCCCTTGAGAACCTCCTCGAGAATCGCCTCTGCTTTTTGCTGATCGCCTTTGGAAATGTAGAGGTTTGAAAGGCTCATTCTTGCCGAGCGAACGGTTTCCTTGTTCTGAGCGTAGTCCCGAATGATGCTTTCGAATTCCTCGATTGCCGTCGGGAAATCTCGCTGTTGCGAATGAACGCTGGCCAGCAACGCACGCGTTCGCATGGTCGTGTCCGGATCGGTGTTGTAACGACGAAGGACCTCCTGCAGTTTCTCTTCCGCCTTATCAATTTCATTGGCTCGAAAGTATGTCCAACCCTCCTGGTAGTGGAGTAGCGGGATGTTCCCCTCAGGCATCGCCTGTGCACGCTTCAGTGTCTTGATTGCGTCGTCGTTCTTGTCAGCAAACGCGTGTGCCTGAGAGAGACGGTAGAGCAGGAACACAACTCGATTGCGTTCCGGGGGCGTGCGTGGCCGCGACTTCAATCCATTTTCGAACACGGTCGCAGCTTCTTCATACTTGTCGGTGAACAACAGCTGTGTGCCCAGATCGAGGCTGACCATGGGAACCTGTTCGACGTTGCCAAGCTGAAGTGCGTTGCGCAGGAAGCTAATTGCTTCGTCCGACTTTTCTGCGGCTGCGGCAACTCGTCCAAGCATGTAATTGGTGCGGTAGTCGAGCGCTTCTGGATCGTCTTCGAGCATCATTTTACCAGCCTCCAACAAGGCTGCTGAAATCTCGGTATCAGAAGCAATGCGTCCGATCAACGGATCTGTGTCCACTCCACCACGCTGAGCTTTCACCAGTGCGTCGAGGAGATTCTTGGGCTTCTTCTGTTTCCGGTAGACCTCGGCCAAACCAAGATATCCGGCAGGATTGCCCGAGCTACGGATGGCTCGTTTGATGATGTCTTCAGCTTCATCCAATCGGTCTGCTTGCACGTAAAGATCGGCCACAAAGTACTGAAGGCCAGCGTTTTGCTTGTCTGTCTCAGCAAACTTTTCGAGGTTGGGCAGGATTTCGTCTTTGCGATTTGATGACTGCAGGATTTGAGAGTAAAGCCGATATGCGAGCATCTCTTTTGGACGTGTTTCGAAATATTCCAGTAGCTGTTTCTCTGCGTTCTCGAAGTCCTTCTCAATGAAGTACAACCGCGCGAGGCTGAAGTTGTGGGTGCCGGGACGATCACCGCGAACACGAGCCTGTTCTGCAAACACCTCGATCGCTTTGCTGCGTTTGCCTGCTGCTGCATAGACGTTGCCGATCAACTCAGTCTGCTGGGCCAATGTCCTTTGAGCTCTCGCGTCGAGCTTGTATCGACGCGGATCTTTCAGTGCAGCGAACAACACATCGCAGGCGTCAATGGCACGATTCATCTGCTGACCAGCGCTGCTGTAGTTCAGGAGATCGAGGTTCAGACTCACCGCTTCCAAAGAGAACTTGTCGAGGCGTTTCGATTTCAGAGCTCGATCGATCAAACCTAGTGCGTCACCAACCCGATTGGATCGCGCAGCCAGGCGAGAGAGCTGTTGCAGAGTTTCGTAGTCGTCCGGGTCCAGCTCGACCGCTTTCTGAGCCAGCCGCGCGGCTTCTGCTGGCTTGTTTAGAGCGAACGCCAGCGGGATGAGTTCTCGGTAGATCTCAACACCATTTGGATCGAGCGAGAGAGCTTTTTGAAAAGCCTCGTAGGCTTGCTGGTTGCGACCCTTCCGCTGCTCGATCTTGCCGGCCATGAACCAGCTCTCCGCGTCGAGCCTGGTCTTCGTCTTCTCAGACAGTGGGCTGTCCAACGGCTTCGCAACGTCATCGCCAGGTTGGCGGGGGATTTCCGGCTTCGCCTTCGAGGTTTCTTCCTGACCGAAAACGGCGGGAACCAATAGCAGTGGGCAGCTTAAAGCAACCAAAATACGGGCAAGCGATCGCATCAGTCGTCCTCAGAATGAAAGAGCGCCGGGTCTCACACAAAAAGACGCTCTTACGCATTCTAGGCGTTTCACCCACGCATGTGCAGGACCTTGGGGCCGTGTCTTCAGAATCTGGCTTCTGACGGAAGCAACGTGATGCGTATCACAAAGCGGGAAGAAGCCTGTTGGCGATCGCTGGTCAGCCGGTTCCTCGCCGACGATTAGCGCTTTTTCTTGGCTGCCTTCTTTTTCTTCGCGGGGGCCTTCTTAGCTGTCTTCTTTTTCGTAGCGGCTTGTTTCTTAACGGGCTTCTTCTTCACGACCTTCTTCTTGGTCGCTGCTTTTTTTGCCGCCTTCTTTGCTGGGGCCGCTTTCTTCGCAGGCTTTTTCTTTGTTGTCGTCTTAGCGGGTGCTTCTTTCTTTGCCGCCTTTTTCTTCACGACTTTTTTTCGCTTCGGAGGCGACTTGAATAGAGCGTTCAACCGAGTTGAGGCTGACATCAAGTCGAACTCTTCGTCCAGCTCTGCTGCCGCCGCGTCCTCGAAGGCGACTTGCAAGGCGGGGTCGTTCGCCAGCATTCGTAGCAAGTGAATCATGCCGGCCGCATCGGCTTTCTTGACAGCCGATTTCATCGCATCCGCAGCGTCCTCGTTGTTCGTACCGGGCTCAATGAACCCGAGCCATGTTGCTGCGGCGTTCATCTTGTCGTCAATCGGAGTGACGAACGCAGCCATGGTCTGCTGCAGAGTGTGAAGCCGAATGAATGGTGTAATGTTCGGAATACGGCCAAGATGCCGCGCGGCGAGTTCCAACGTCTTTCGACGCACCTTCTCGAATTGGTACTCGTAATTCGATTCGAAGACATACTGCAGGATGGAGCGAACCCAGAACCCGCGGCGTTCTGCGTCAGGGGCGTCGCCCATGGCAACACTCAGTTCAGTGATCGAACTGACACGGATCTCGTTAAGGTCAAAGAACTTCCCGAGCACAGCTTCGTAGGTCGTCTCTGCCACATCGTGAGTCGTATTCTCAAGACACGCCGCGTACAGAAGTGTTTCGAGAACCGGTCGCGACTCTTTCGGCGCGGTGTCTTTGTACCGCTTCTTCAACGCGGTCGAGACTTTGCGCCAGACGGCTTGTTTGTCACTCGCCTTGATCGCTTTGGCCATGGTTCTGTCTGCCCCTCTGTTAGCCATGCCAATCATCGTGGCACAGCGTCATCTATCGTTAGGTTCTAGTTTTCCGGTGAGTCAACGTCTGACTCTGGATCCTTTGTCAATTCACTCTCAACATCGTCGCCCGGTGACGTCTCAGCCTTTTCGGCCTCGGCGTCTGCCAACGTGTCGCCGCCACCTTGCGGTAGAACCTCTCGGATGAGGCGTGACACTTCGAAGCTGTTCTTGACGCCCTCATCAAGAACAAAACGAAGCTTGGGAGTATACTTGGTCTTAATTCGATCAGCGAGTTTCGACTGAAGGAAGCCAGCAGACGATTCAAGTCCGTGCATGCAGAGCCCCTGGGCTCGCTCATCAGCCATGACAGACACATACACCTTGGCATGCTGAATGTCACCACTGACCTCAACTCGCGTGACTGTCACATTCTCAATCCGCGGATCGCGCAGCTCGTAAAGGATGGCTGTGCTTACCACTTCTCGAATGACTGAGGCAACTCGTGCCGTACGTCGTGAGTTCATCGATCAGGTACCTCGCTGTCGAACGCGTTCAGCCGAGTGTTTGTCTTCGGTTTTGTAAGCGAAGACCAACACAAGGCAACTAGTCGTCCAGAGTCCTCTGGATTTCGTCGACACGATACGCCTCGAACAGGTCACCCTCTTTGACGTCGTTGAATCCGTCGAGCCGGATACCGCACTCCATACCTTCACGCACTTCTTTCGCGTCGTCCTTCTCCCGCTTCAGCGATGCGATCTTGTACTCGTTGAGTATCTTTTGATCTCGCACTACCTGAATCCGGTTATCGCGCCCGATGGTACCGTTCAAAATTCGGCAACCAGCAATCGTTCCGAAGCGACTAATCGAGAAGGTTCGAAGAACCAAAGCACGACCGGTGGTAACTCGGACCTGCTCTGGCTTGAGCATGCCTTCCAGAGCGTTGCGGATGTGGTCTGTGATCTCGTAGATGATGTCGTAGCGGCGAATCTCGACGCCAGCGTCATCAGCAGCTGCACGTGCTTTATCTTCGGCGACGACATGGAACGCGATAATGACCGCACCCGAAGCCGCTGCCAAAGAAACGTCACTCTCATTTACGCCACCAACGGCGCTGTGAATAATTTGAACGCGGACTTCGTCGTGTTCGAACTTACCAATTTCACCCTTGAGTGCTTCGAGAGAACCGGGCGTATCGGCTTTGACAATCATAGGCAGATCCTGAACCGCACCGGTTCCTTTTGCTGCCGCAATGATGTCTTCGATAGTTCTTGGCTTGCCGGAAGATTCAGCAAGCGATGCTTCTCTTCCTTGGTCTTCACGCTGCTCAGCAACGGCTCGAGCTTCGTCGATGTCTGACATTACGAAGAAGTGATCACCAGCACCCGGGATGATGTCCAACCCTGTCACCTTGACTGGAGTCGAAGGCGGCGCTTCTTTGATTGATTCACCCTTGTCGTTGAACATCGCACGGATGCGACCGGTTGCCGCACCGCATAGCACGACATCACCAACTCGAAGTGTTCCCTTCTGGACAACAAACCAAGCGACAACACCTCGCCCCTGATCGCGGAAGGCTTCAAGGCAAACGCCAACAGCATCGCGGTCGGGATTCGATGTAAACTCATGGAGGTCTGCAGTCAGCAGCAGTGTCTCCAGCAGGTCATCCAAACCTTTTCCGGTTTCCCCGGACGTTCGAACAACTTCAGTGTCACCAGACCATTCAGATGGCAGAAGATTTCGCTGAGCCAAACCGCTCAGGACCTTTTCTTCGTCGACGTCAGGTAGGTCGATCTTGTTCATCGCAACGACGATTGGGACACCAGCAGCCTTAGCATGCGCGATGCACTCTTCGGTCTGTGGCATCACACCGTCGTCCGCTGCGACAACCAACACGACGATATCAGTCACGTTGGCGCCACGAGCTCGCATTTCACCAAACGCGGCGTGACCCGGAGTGTCAACAAACGTTAGTCGCCTGCCTTCATGTTCAACCTGGTAAGACGCAATGTGCTGCGTAATTCCACCAGCCTCACCAGCAGCAACCCGCGCTCCGCGGAGCTTGTCGATGAGGGTTGTCTTTCCGTGGTCGACGTGGCCAAGAATCGTAATGATTGGCGGTCGTACTTGAAGCGTTTCTTCAGTGTCCGATGAATCCAGCTGATCCAACAGTTCTTGTTCGACATCTCGTCCACGACG
>JBGCDN010000077.1:0-27455 GCA_045105495.1 Planctomycetaceae bacterium | reverse complement strand
TCGATTGGAACTCGCTGGTGCAACCTGATCTCGGTCACTGCCCTGCCCTTCCCCACACTGCCGAACCGATCGACTGGAACGCGATCAACAGCGAACCATCCATCGACAGCACTGCATGGATCGCAGCAAGTGCTGACGTCGTCGGCCGGGTCCGCATCGGGGCTCGCACTTCGGTCTGGTATCAATGCGTCATCCGAGGCGACGCGCAGTTTATTGACATCGGCGAAGACACCAACATTCAGGACGGCAGCATTCTGCACATCGATGGCGATGCAGCCTGCACAATTGGAAACCGAGTCTCACTCGGCCACCGCGCGTTGGTTCATGCTTCGGTTGTTGAAGATGACGTCCTGATCGGCATGAGTGCGACGGTATTGAGTCGGTGTGTGATTGGGCGAGGAGCCATCATCGCTGCCGGTGCTGTTGTTCTTGAAGGAACCAGCGTACCAGAAGGAACCATTTGGGCTGGTGTTCCAGCCAAACAAATCAGCGTGGTGACTTCCGATCATCAGCGACGCATTGAGCACACCTGGAAGCACTACGCAAACATGGCTGCCGCCATGCGGGCTCGCGATGAATGATCGCCGGACTATTTGCCGATGCAGAAGTTGCTGAAGATGTGATCGAGGATATCGTCGGTGTAGACGGTTCCCAGAATCGTTCCGATATCTTCCAACGCCGCTCGCAATTCGATCGCGATAATTTCATCGCCCATCTGACTGACGGCTGCATCTTTGGCAGCTCGCAAAGACTGAATTGCTGAACCAAGCGAATCGCGACACCGCGCACCGGTCGATCCGATGAGTTCACTGTCGCCGCTTTTCGAATCCAGCAACTCAGCAATTTGTGCTTTCAGTTCAGATAGCCCCGCACCTGTCGCCGCACTCAACGAGAGTACCGCCGTCGAACGATTGCCTCCATTCGTATCGTTCTTTGTTTGCACATGAAGAACCGGTCGGCCGTCATTCGTGAGTGCGGCAAGAAACCCCTCGTCGTCGACCTGTTCATCGGTTGTTAAGTCAGCTGCCGAACACCAAACGATTAGCTTTGATTCCGCCAACTGTTCGCCTCGAAACTGCTGAGCCGTTTGCATGATGGCTGAATCGGCGCGTTCTTGCCCGGCCGTATCGATGAGCCGGACAGCCGTTCCATCGCAATCAATATCGACAGTCAAGTAGTCTCGCGTGGTACCGGCGATTGGAGAAACGATCGCTTCGTCTGACTTCGCCAACGCGTTAAATAGTGTGCTCTTACCCGCGTTCGGCAATCCACCAAGAGCCACCGTCGCCGTGACAGACGATTCCATTCGGCTCTCCGACGATGCTGCCAGCTGTTCCAGTCTTTCGATGGCAATCCGCAATCGTTCAATCATGACGTCCGATGGAATGAACTCGATATCCTCCTCAACAAAATCCAGCCCCGCTTCCAAATCGCCAAGTATCGCGATCAATTCTGCCCGAGTATCAGCGAGCTTTCCGGACACACCACCGCCGAGCTGACGTAGTGCCCGTTCCATTTGTTGTTGGTCAGTGGAATCGATTACGCCCAAAACGGCTTCAGCCTGAATCAAATCGATGCGACCACAAAGGAACGCGCGTAGTGTGAATTCGCCATTCTTTGCGGGACGAACTCCAGATTCGAACAGCTGTGCCAAAACCGCTTCCAGCAGTGGTGGCGAACCGACGGTGTGAATCTCGGCCATCGGCTGACCGGTATAACTACGCTTGGTTGGCCAGACGAGCAGCCTTGCGGGAAGCCGCTCGCTGATGCACTTCAAATCGAATTCGCCGTCGAACGCTTCCGCTCGTCGGCACTCGTCTGGTCGCCGGTCATCAGCTGAGACAAAGTGTCCAACCAGTTGTTCGACGACATTATCACCGCTCACACGAACAATGCCGCGGTCGGCCGGCCCGGGTGCGGATGCGAGTGCCGCGATTGTGTCGTTCAGTTCCATTTGGTTCGTCGTCGTTGATCGAAAGTCGGCCGATCATAGAGAACACCACGATTTTGTCGGCATTGGAGCGGTGGAAAAGTCATGATGAGGGCTTATCCGCTGGTGCATTCGCGGATTCTTCGCCGTAGAATTCCACGTCGCGGACGGAATTCAGAGCCACTCAATGCCCGAAGTGCAGCTAACAAACAAGCTTCTTGAGCTGCTTGAACGCAGTAAGCTGCTAACCGCTGCGCAGGTTGACCAAGCTGTTCGGCAGTTCGATCTCGATTCCTGTGAGTCAGCGAAAGAGGCCGCCAGCATTCTTATCAAAGAACGCATCATCACACCGTTTCAAGCAGACCGATTGCTTGAAGGTCGATATCGCGGCTTTGTGATTGACCGGTATCGTGTTCGCGAGATTCTCGGCGTCGGCGGCATGGGGTCGATTTACATTGCCGAGGACACCGAAGAGAAACGCAAAGTCGCCCTGAAAATCCTCGCCACTGAGCACGCGTTAGACGCCGGAATGCTGGCGCGGCTTAAGCTCGAGGCTCGGGCGGGCATGCTGCTGAATCATCCAAACGTCGTTCGAACCTATCGGCTCGACAGTACTGGTGCGGTGACCTTCATGGTCATGGAACTGGTCCGCGGTGTCAGCCTGCACGAACTGATTGCCATCAACGGCCCCGTCGCGCAGAACATGGCGAGTTCAATCATCCACCAGACGGCGCTCGGCCTGCACGAAGCTCATGAGCATGGAATTATCCATCGCGACGTAAAGCCGGCGAACTTTCTGATTAGTCAGGACGGAACCGCCAAGATCCTGGACTTCGGTCTGGCTCTGGTCGAAGACGATGCGGCTGACGAATTTTCGTTGGCCATGATTTTCGGACATGACTGTCTTGGAACACCAGATTTCATCTCGCCAGAACAGTCACTCAATAGCGGCAAGGTCAATCGCACAACCGATGTCTATTCGCTGGGATGCACCATGTATCTTGCTCTCACGGGCAAGCTACCGTTCCCACAAAAAACAACGAACGAAAAGCTGGAAGCGCACCGAACAGTACCCGCCAAGAGTTTGTTGGAACACAATCCAAACCTCCATCCGCAGCTGGTTGCCATCGTCGAAAAAATGATGGCGAAGAAGCCTCGCGATCGATACCAAACTTGCGTAGAAGTCGCTGAGGCGCTCGAGCCATTCGCTGCGAAGCGAAATTTGAACTTCGACTTTCGCAAGATCGTGACCCTACGAGCCAAGCAGGCGAAAGCGAAGAACGAAAAGAAGCAGAAGGCGAAACGCCGTTCGTCCGTCATCACGGGTCCTTCCGGATTGATTGGCCGATCAAGCACCGGGCTTGCTGCCGAAATCGACACGGAAGTCGGACGTGGTGAAACACCGGCCGTGACCGAAGCTCAGCGCCGACGAACGCCATTGCCACCGCCTCGGTCGGTCGAAGAAGCACCGCAGGAAGCACCCGCGTCGGTTGCGGGAAATCAGGTTCCCTACGGATGGTCGCTAAGGCCAATCGACGGAGCGCCGGCAATCCCTCTACGAAAGGCCAGAATCGTTCTTGGCCGAACTGATTCCTGCGACATCCCAGTGGAAGCACGGGGAGTTTCGGGGCAGCATTGTGAGCTCACCTGGAAAGCCGGGCACTGGAACCTGCGTGACCTGGACAGTCGCAATGGCACCTTCGTCAACGCGTCGCGGACGTGGCAATTGATGCTGTCTCCAGGCGACGAAATCCGACTGGGCGAGAACCATGGCTATCGACTTGATGATGGTTCAACCCCTGCGAAGGAAACCTCATCCAGCTGGTTACCGTTGGCGATTGTCGGAACTGTTGTGTTGGTTCTTGCTTATGTCCTGTACGCAATATTCGGTTAGGTGATTCCCCATGGCGCTTTGCGATCAGGGCTATATTTGTGAAGTGTGTGGCGAAGAAGTCAAAAACATCACCGTCAGCGATCTGTATCTTCGGTTCGTAATTGGCGAACTGGATGCGCGGGCTTTGCTGGCGTCGCCTGAACGGCATCTTCGTTGCAATCCGTCTGAAGCGCAGTTCATTGTCGATGAGAAGTTCGAGCCTGTCGTTTGCGAAGGTGTATTCGGCAAAGATCAGCTCGATTCGGAGTTTGTGAAGCAGCGAGAAGAGCTCGTGACGCGAGGTTGGAAACGCCTACAGGAGCTCCCGGGCGCCGGGATTCCCATAAGTGAGTACCCTTTGGAAGAATTCCGCAGAAGCAGTAGCCGGGACGTATAATACGTCTATGTGGCCTCAGTCAGAAGAAACAGTCCAATTGCTGAACGGCGCCGAAGGCGGCGATACCGGTGCCGTTAACCGCTTGATGAACCGTCATCGCGACGCGTTAAGACGACTAGTTCGCCTCCGCATGGACCGCGCGTTGGCGCGACGTGTTGATGCTAGCGACGTGGTTCAGGATGTGATGTTTGAAGCCAGTCGCCGGCTGAACGATTATCTCCGCGAACCGAAGATGCCGTTCCACCTTTGGCTCAGGCAACTCGCCAAAGACCGCATCATCGACATGCACCGTCGTCACCGCGAAGCTCAACGACGCAGCATTGATCGCGAACAACCACTGGAGAGTCCGCAGTTCGCTGACCGATCTTCTCTCAACCTTGCCGCTCAATTGAAGGACCACGAATTGACGCCAGCAGCGGAGAATATCCGCCGCGAGCTGAGATCGCGGTTCTTAACGGCAATGGAAGACTTGTCTGAAGACGATCGGGACATCATCCTGATGCGTCATTTTGAAGAACTTGGAAACAGCGAAGTAGCAGAAGCGTTGGGGCTATCAGCCGCAGCCGCCGGAATGCGATACCTTCGGGCACTACGACGACTGCGAGCCATCCTTGGTGAATCGCCGTCGTCCATGAGTGTGCCGGATTCGTAACCGGTTCAATTCGCAACCAGAGAGAGACAGCAATCATGGCGGATCGCAACTACTCGAAGCATCAGCAAAAGGTCATCAAGGCCTACTACGACAACCGCGAAGATATCGACGCCGGTAAGCTGAGCGAGCTTGTTACAAATCTCTATCTGGCTGAGACTCCAAAGAAGAAGGCCAAGCTTTGGGAGTCCGCCCAGAAGCTGATGGAACGCCTTGAAGTCCCCGAAACCCGAATCGCGCACGTGGTGAGCACGGAAGACCCTGCGATCCTCGCGGCTGTCGTTCAGGACTTGCAGAGAGGGGTTATCGGTCCGGGCAAAGGTAAGAAGAAAGCTGATGGCGGAACGCGGAAGACGCAAGGTTGATCACTTGCTGATGCAAACAGCCTCCAGCTCAGCAACCGCACTCGCGGCGACAAACCATTCATCAACACCATCCCACCCCATCGCCGCACCCAGTCAAGCGGAACGCTTGTTAGCGGCGGATGGTTGATTTTTGTGGGCGGCGGATGAGTTCGGGAACCGGCTCGTTGTGCTCGGTGTGCAAACCAGTGATGAACTCCAGCTCGTTCAGCGTACGCTCGGTACCCATCATGTCAGACGCCACTTCGTCGACCTGTTCCGAGACGAAATCTGGCTTCTTGCGGTTGATGGTCATCTCGCTGAGCGAATGAATTTTGTTCTCTAAACGACGTAGTTCCAACTGAACCAGTTCGTGGTTCTGATCGGCCTTGCGATAGTTGGCAAGTCGTCCTTCACAGGTTTGCAAGCTGTCTTGCAGTGTGCCGAGGATACGTTCTCGTTGTTCGTTGACCGGACGCATCTCTTCGCGTTCGATGCGTTCTTTCAGCTCTTCGATCTCCTTGAGGATCCGATGTTCGTCGGTTGAATCGAAAAATTCTTCGAGTGTGTGCTCGGTGTAAAGCAGCTTGAGGTACATCCACAGCAGCCGCTCAAGTCCCTGCATTTGCTGTTCATGCAGAGCATCGGATTGCGTGGAGTGCAGGTTCTCAGAAATACGTCTTAACTTCGCGCAGCGATCGGCCAGATCTTTGTAGCGATCTTTTGTCTTGCGCGGCAGTTCCAACATGATCTTGCGAAGGTTGTCCTTCACATCTTTATTGTCACGCGCTCTGGTCTTCTTGTGTTCCTGGGCATCGACGTGCTTGCGGAACTTTTCGTGTGTTCCCAGCAGCCCGAGGTAACCCACTTCGGCCGCGAGAACGATTGGAACCGCAACATCCGGCACACCGCTTAGTGCGGCAAAACCTAATCCTCCGCCGAGGGCGAGGATGTTCCATTTGTTGCTGAAGGCAGCCTTGATGTATTTGAAGAAGCCCACGTCAATCCAATGATTCGATGGAGCCAGAGTTATGAAACAGCCTAGAAGGGTTGGTCGCCGCTGGCACCGTGTTCAAGTCGAGTAATCTCATCTCGAATATAGTACACAGTCTCCTGAAATGCTGGCTCTCGCTGCATTTCACGAGCAGGTCGATCCGGCGGTTCGACTTCCATTTCCTTGACCAGTCGCCCCGGCGAACTGCTAAGAATGTAAACCCTGTCACCAAGGTAAACGGCTTCCTCGATCGAATGGGTCACGAAAAACACGGTGGCTTCGACTTCTCGCCACAAACTGACCAGTAAATCCTGCATATCCGCACGCGTCTGCGGATCCAGCGCCCCGAAGGGTTCGTCCATCAGGATGATGCGAGGATGAAGAATCAAAGTTCGAGCGATCGCGACTCGCTGACGCATTCCACCGGAAAGTTCGTGCGGATACTTGTCGCGATCGGCATCAACATCGAGACCCACCTTCGCAATCCACTCGAGTCCTCGTTCCATGCGCTCCTTTGGATGAACGTTTTGGCATTCGAGCCCGAAGGTGATGTTCTGAAGAACCGTTCGATGATCGAAGCTTGTGTAGTCCTGAAACACCATGCCGCGATCAGCACCGGTCGTGGTGACGGGCTTATCTTGAACCAGTACATCTCCAAACGTCGCCGGGTGCTGCGGTTCAAGCCCAGCGATGAGTCTCAGAATGGTGCTCTTCCCACAACCTGACGGGCCGAGCACACTAATGAATTCCCCCTTGTCGGGCAGGTCTTCGACTTTGAACGTGATGTCTTTGATTGCGGTGAACGCGTTCGGGCCACCGACTCCATAGGTCTTCGTGACGTTCTTGAACTCGACGATGTACTTCGACTTCGCCTCGGCTGCCTTCTCAGCAGCTGGTTCCACAACCTTGCCGACACCGACCTCCGTCTGATCCTTGCTCGCTTCACCTGCTACTGTCGCAGAGTCATTATCGGCATCTGCAGGTTTGGCGACTGGTGAGACGTCGTCTGCCTTCGATGAGTTATCGTCGCTCATGGCTTCCACTCCGAGGGCTTAGGCGGACCAGGGTCTTCTGAATTCAGGAATCCACACTTGAGGTTGTCCCAGAGCCCAATGATCTTCCCGAGCCCACGGTTCAGAATGCCGTATCCGCCGTAGCGATGTGGAAACAGCTCTTTCTGCACCCAGAACAAGAATCGATCGATCGTGAATGCAAGTAGCGGGATGATCAGAATAATCAGGTAGATGTGTTCTCGCGGTCCACGACGCTGTGACATCCGAATCAGATAGCCGAGTCCTCCTTGTTCGTCCGCCAGCTTCACAACTTCGGCCAACATGATGTACCCGAAGGCGATTCCAAAGAGAACTCGAAGTGAGTTGAACACGGCTGGCATCGCAAGGGGAACCAGGACTTTCATCATGATCTGCCAAGTGCTGGCACCCAGTGTCTTCGCCGTATCAATATAGCGCTGGCCAACATCGCGAATGGCCTGACTGGAATCAGCGATGATGAACGAAACCGATGCCAGAAAGATGAACATCACCTTCTGCGATTCCGCAATCCCGAAGAAGAAGAACGTCAGCGGAATCAGAGCGGCGATGGGAATGTTCCGTCCGAAGATAATGAGCGGCGATAGCATCGCAGCAACGCGGGTGAAACACCCCGCGAGCACACCAAGCGGAATCCCGACCACACACGCCAGCCCAAAACCCAAAGCCACCCGGCGAATCGTCGTGAATGCATTCCGCGTCAATTCGCGGTCAAACCAGAGCGTTTTGAATTCGGTGAATGTTTCCCCAAGACTCGGGAGTGTGTTGTAGCCGACAATGCGATCTTCACGCACTTCCTGTCGCGTCACAAACCACCACACCCCGAACACACAAGCAATCGAAAGGGCTGCCAGCAAGCCGGATTGCCAGAGCGGGATTGGCCGACGCAGGGAGAACCAACCAGCTTTCGCGGTCCGTGGAACTTTCGAATCGGGCTTTGGCGAACTATCCATCATTTCGCGAACCTACAACCCTTCGAAACTGGGTGTGAACTGGCAGAGCAAGAGCCATAGCCCACATGGCTGCGACTACGGTCTCCCTCGCAAATACACCACGGGCAAACCATGCGTACATGGCCGCGCCAGCGGCGAACAACGCTCCACAACACACAGCCCAGAGAGCCACTTGTGTCAGACGATCATGGAATGTCACAGCTCACCCTTTCAGGATTCGAGATTGTGCAGCTTTCGAGTAAAGCCTTACCAACAGTTGACCATCTGCCCCGCCCTCTGCGGGCCTGAGAGCCCGGCTCTCCCAGAGAGAGTGTGAAGTAGACTACGGCAGAATAGCGACTCCAAAGCTGTTACTTGAACCATCAAGCTTTCGCTCCGAGAGGGAGAACGCCCCAGCGGCCTCCCCCTCCCGACAAACGCCATCCCAATGCACCCACCGCCACCCGATGCAACGGGACGTTGCCTAGTCGCCGGCTTCCGCTGAGAAGATGCGAACTTCGACGCGGCGATTCTTGGCGTGGTTGTTTGGATCGTTGACATCGTAAGGGTGAGCCCAGCCCATACCTTCCGTGTTGATCCGGTCTTCACCGATCGACTTAAACTTCTTCAACAGTGCCTGTTTCACGGACTTCGCTCGGTTCCCAGAAAGTTCTTTCACAAGCGTATCATCCGGTAGTTCGCGCTTCATTGAGCTGTCTGTGTGGCCTTCGATGATGACTCGAGCAGCGCCGAACTGGGATACAAGTTCGGCGATTTTATCGAGCACGTTGTCGACATTCGGATCGTAAAGAACTTCGACTTTCTTGCCGTTCTCGTCCTTCGTCAGTGTCTTTCGCAGATCCCAACTGTTTGGGTAGAAGTGAATAATGACGGTGTTCGAGAGGATCTCGTCTTCAGCTCCACGAATCGCTTCGCTGGTCTTTGGTGCGAACGACACCTGATACTCATCTTTGCTGGACGAGTACTTTTCTTCTCCGCCAAGTTTCTTGATGATCGAAAAGTCCATCACCTGATCGAACGGCACCGGTCGGTGTCTGATTGAACGCGTACGACGGTAAACGTAGTACGCCTGCTCCCAGACTTTTTCGAACCGAGCCGGGTTGTTCTGGTTAAGGAAGAACTGGTAGTTCTCTGCCCAGTTGGTGCTGTGAGCGTCAGCCAGCATCGCAAGTGTTTCGTCAGCGGGAATGGCATAGCCGTCGGCCATTAGCTTAGCCGCCTTTTGCTTTCCTTCGGTGGTCTTCATCGCTTCCATGCCATCAAAGATGCCACGCACGATTCCTTCACATAGATCAGGATGATCTTTCGCAAAGTCCGCGCGAGCAAACCAAACATCGGCGATCAATTTGTTGGCGGTGGCCGTGGTCACCAGCATTCGGTTCTCATCCAGTTCGCTCAGGTTGTAGATATCCGGAGCCCATGAAACGCAAGCTGCGATATCTTTTCTGGAGTTGAACGCCGCCGCTGCTTCGAACGCATCGGTCAGTGTGACCATCTCAACCTGTGATGGCTGCAACCCGCCGGCAACCAACATTCGCAGCAGGAAGTATTCAGACGGGCTGTTCTTCGCGAGAGCGATCTTCTTGCCCTTCAGGTCCTTCACCGTCTTGATGTTCTTGCGAACGACAATTCCGTCACCGCCGTTGGACCAGTCAACCTGCTGGAAAATTCGAGGCATCACGCGGCTGTCTTTTGGCTTGCCGTTGGCATCGACAAAGCCTTCCATGAACAGCGGAACCATATCCAGCGTGGCCCAACCAATGTGCACCTTTCCGGCCGCGTAAACGTCACGCATAGCGACCGGGTCGTCGATGAGCTGCAAGTCTAGTTTGAACTCTTTGCCGTCGCTCGTTTTCCAAACCTTACCGGGAGCCAACCCTTCGTTTGCAAGAATAATCGGAGCCCACCCGGCCCAGACGTTGATTGCAAACTTGACGGTATTGTCTTCGAGAGGCTCATAGGCTGCTGTTCCCTTGACTGCCGGAAGTCGATCACTGGGAACATAGGTGTATTCCTTCTTCGTGGTGACACCACCTGAAGCATCCTGGGCTTCGGCAGTGACTTCTCCGGAGCCTCCCGTGCCTCCACCAAGTACGTCAGCGTCGATCTCTTCAGTCTCTTCTTTCACAGCCTCGGGTGCGAAAATATCCGCACGGTAGATGGCGAAGCCGACTAGTCCGGCGATAACGGCGAAGACCGCAAGATAGAATGCAGGAGTTGGTTTTCCGGCCATTGGTATCCTCTCAGATGTTCACGAAGACAGCGCGACTTGGGCGCGGTTGGAGACTTTGTGAACGTACGAATGCCTTATTTGGTTCACGTCAATTTATTGAGACGGCCAACATTAGAAGACCGCCAAACCGAAGCTACGGACGCCACGTTGATGTTGCAGGCGGACGATGTTCCTGCATTTGATGGCAGAACTGCATGATGTTGAACGCAGACAGTTCGCACATCAGAGCAGTCATCTTGGCGTGCTGTTCGTCGTCGAGCGTAGGTTCGACTTCCTTAAGCAACGTCACGAGCCGAGTTTCCTGATCACTAAGCTCTTTATCATCAATCACGCCGTCTGCCATCGCATCGAGAAACGTGGTGAGCTTCGCCGCGTAGTCATCAATGAGTGGTTCGTTGGTCTTTTCGTCAATCCAGCTTTGTCGTGCCATGGTTTGCTCCTTGGTTGGCATGTGCCTTGGTTTAATCAATCAGCGCCCGCAGGTCGACAAGTCGATTCTGCAATGCGCCTCGGTCTTCGATACTTTTTTCTCGCCACTGGTCGGGAAGGAAGTCGCGCTGAGTGCATTCCAGCACGCCGGCGATTTCCTGCATCTCTTTCTCCAAACCTTCTGATGAAGGAATGAATGCGTCAAGCGCAGCGCCGACATCTTCGGCGGTGAGTTCCCCACGCTGGTCTGTTAGGGCTCGGCGTTTGGCGTTCAGAATAATACCTTCAATGTCCGCACCACTGAGGTTTCGATTCAAATCGAAATCCTTCAAGGCTTCCGGAGCGAGCTTAATTTTGTTCTTCCGAGCCATCACGACAAACATCTGTTCGGATTCCTGTTCGTCACGAGGATAGAACAGCGGAATGTGAACCTCGGCGCGGCCCTGACGTTTGATGTCGATTGGCAAAAGATCGGGACGACACGTCAGTAGCATCCAGATTATCTTTCCACGGTACGCTGTATTTCCCATCTGGCTGGCGATCATCGAGAAGATTCGACCACTGGTCCCTGAATCGCCATCTGAAGTTCGATCACCAAGCGCGGCGTCGGCTTCGTCGATGATCACAATGACCGGACCAAGCGAACGCAGAACGTTCAGAACTCGTTCCAGGTTACCTTCACTCTCGCCAACATACTTCGAGCGGAAGTTTCGCAGCTTCACGCACGGAATCCCGATGGAACCCGCGTAGCACTCGGCAAGGAATGTCTTACCGGTTCCAACTGGCCCGCAAAGCAAATAGCCCATCGGTGCCGCATCCAACCGGTTCGACATAATGAACTCAGCGTCCTCTCGGAGACGCTTCTTCGCAGCCACGTGACCCACAACGAGGTCCAACGTGTGTTCCGGTTCAACAAACTCAAGCAGCCCCTGACACTGACGTTCAATCGCCCCCTTCTTGAGTCGCCGGAACCGCTTGCCATCGATCCGAGTCTTCGACTGCGTCGCGCGGGAAAGCAGTTGATTGACGCTGGTCAGGTTCAGACCATTCGACATGCCAGCAAGCTGCTGCGAGGAGAAATCGGTTATCGACTCCAAGCCATCTTCTTTTGTTTCGTACTCGATGAAGTGCTGACGGTTGTCGATATCCGGCATCGGAATTTCAATCGTCGCAACGTGCGGACTTTGCGTGAGACGATCGTTGGTTTCAGACAGTTTGTCAGCAATCATCGCAAAGCAGATGTTGCGTCGCTTGATGTACGGATTTTGTGCCCATTGAAGGAACCGAACCAACCGCGAACCCTGCCGACTAGCGAGGCTGCCAACATCTCCTGTCGGAACAAGGTACTGAGCGTACTCAAAGACCAACGCCATGCTACGTCGCTTGCTGGCATCGTCTTCAATCAGGTTTCGTTCGATCAGTTGATTCAGCGTCAGCAAGATGTCGTCCACATTGCGCGACCATGTGGAATGTGGGCCCATGAGATCGGTCAGATAATCCATCATCTCCCGCAAGCGGTCTCTGTCTGAACCCGCCAGCGCTCGCAACCCGTTGCTCAGGTCATGTCTTAAAACCGTGTTCCACGAACCAAACATGTAGTCGCTTAGAAACTCAACGACGCTGCAATACTGATCGTTCCCGTCAGCGTCCACACATCGAACCATGTCGTGGACGTTTCCGTGAAGCACAAAGACGCAGGTAGATCCTGAAAAATACAGGTCCGCCAACTCTCGGGCCCACGATGGAAACCAGTCC
Organism: Planctomycetaceae bacterium; assembly: GCA_045105495.1. Taxonomy (GTDB): domain Bacteria; phylum Planctomycetota; class Planctomycetia; order Planctomycetales; family Planctomycetaceae; genus CAYNWT01. Next base: position 14,852 of record JBGCDN010000077.1, on the reverse strand, counting down.
GGTAGTTTCACTGCGGGGGCTAGTTCATCCGGTGCTGGTTCTTCGTCTGGCTTTGGGGCATCACCACCCGCATCAGCCAACAACAGACACGCTTGTTCGAACTGGTTTTCCGGTACAAGAATTTGCTTTTCGCCGAAAATTTCCGCTTCGAATGCCTCAACGCCGCCTGCGGTTAATGCGGCTATGTAGTCAACGTCGTCCGAGGCCAGAGTTAAGAACTTTGGTGTTGGTGCATCGCTCATTTTGTTTCCCGCCCATCAAAAGGATGATGGTTCCTGCTGTACGAATCACAAGCTTACGCGTGTTGGCTTCCCGTGGGAACCGAACGGCAATCTGGTTCGTTCAACTACGTCCGGCATTCTCCAAGCACCGGGATCTGAGCCATACCCCAGGCAATACGGTAGACTCGGTTCGCCCATAATTTCCGCAAAGATGCCTCGATGCCCAAGCGTATTTCGATTCCGAATCTCTATGCCGCACTCCGAAAGCTGCTGGACCAGATCCCACACGGTCGAGTCACGACCTACGGCGACCTGGCGGAAGCACTCGGAAGCATCAGCTCGGCGCGATGGGTTGGGGAATTCATGGCTCATCATGAGCATGAAGCTGACTGCAACTGCCATCGGGTCATTCGTCGGACTGGTGAAATCGGCATTTATGTAACGGGAGACCCTAACGAGAAATCGCAGAAGTTACGTGAGGAACATATCGACGTCGGTGACACAACCGTTGACTTGGAACGCTTTGGGTTCACGCAATTCAAAAGCCGATTCCCGCTCAAGCGACTTCTGAGACTGCAGAACGACATCGGCAGCAAACTTGTACTAAAAGGCTATCGCCCACGACCTGATTTCGTCGCCGGAGTCGATCTATCTTACGAGAAGAAATCGCCGGGCGCACCCAGCTATGCGTTCGCTACGTACGCCGTCGTCGAGACACGCAGGCTGAAACTGGTTGACAGCGTGACTATTCGGAAGCGCGTGAAGTTCCCGTATATCCCCGGGTTCTTGTCGTACCGCGAAGCACCGATCTTGCTGGACCTTCTCGACAAAGTTGCGAAGACATCACCGCTTGCTGAAGTTGTTCTTGTCGACGGCAACGGAATCTTGCATCCACGGCGTGCGGGGATCGCAACATTCCTCGGAGTTCAAACGGATATCCGAACAGTTGGCGTCGGGAAGTCATTGCTGTGCGGAACCGTAGAAGAAGATGGATCGCCAGCGGATGTGCCAAAACCAATTCGGCTCGACGGAAAGCAAGTGGGATACGCCGTCGGCAACAACGCCGACTCAAGCCGGATCTTTGTTTCACCTGGCCATCGAATGACCATCAAGAGTTCGCTGCGAGTCGTCTGTGAACTCTTCGGCAGCCACCGCATTCCAGAGCCAGTATTTCACGCCGACCGAATCAGTCGTGAGGCCGCCAAAGAACACGCAAAAAGATAAAGAGCCGCGCCGAGAAACGAATTCCCCGACGCGACTCAGACCTGATCAGTTGATGTCGACCGAATTACTCGCCGTCGCCCTCTCCCCCGCGGCCTGTCCTGTTCTCGAACCATTCAAAGAACTCACGAAGACTGATATCGCCACTGTCGTCTGCGTCGAATTCGGTCAGCTCAGCCCAACGCTCTGCATCGACTTCGTCTGAGGTCAGAACTTTATCCTTGTTTGCGTCGCTCCGTTTGAAGATGGACCGGGCTCGCATTCTTGCATTGAAGTTCCCGCCATTGCCCGGACGATCGGCGGAGTCTCGGATTTCATTCTCACCGGTTCCACCGTCCATGATGTCTTCGGCAGTGTTCCCCGTAAGTGTGTCGTCGCCGTCACCACCAAACAGCAGATTCTGACCAGACCCGGCGAACAGTCGATCGTTCCCTTCACCGCCACTCATATCGTCGTCGCCAGCATCGCCGCTCATTGCGTCATTGCCAGCCTGCCCAGCCATCACATCGTCGCCGCGACCGCCACTCATGAAGTCCTTGCCTTCACCACCAAACATCAAATCACCACCGTGGTGACCAAACATCCGGTCGTGACCTTCCGCACCAAACATCGTGTCGGATCCAGAACCGCCGTTCATCTTGTCGTTCGCAGCGCCGCCCTGAATCAAGTCATCGCCACGGCCACCGGAGATACGGTCACGACCCGGCCCACCGAGCAACGTGTCGTTCATAACACTGCCTATCAGGCGATCCGGACCGTCGCCGCCGTCTAGTTCTGCCGGAACTGCGACACGTTTCCCAACATGAATCAAGTCAGCACCAGCTCCACCGCTTGCGACAACACTTTCGATATCGGCTCGATCAAATTCGAAAACATCATCGTTCACTCTGGCAACAACGATGGTTTCATCTTCGGAGTGAAGACCAACGCGGATGACATCGTCGGCATCTGTTCCTTCGATCTGAAGAACTCCGTCAGCAACAGTGGCCGACAGCAACGCCTTTGCCTCCAGGCACTCAGCAGCAATGATTAGTTTTCGTGTAGGGCGACGCCGAACCATGAAAGGACTCCCGCGAAAAGAACTATGAACGTCATTGTTGACGGTCGAATTTTTCGACGGTTCTGTTCCGCGACTGGAACCAGGGAATCCACAGAGGTTTCGGTCAAATCCGAGAGAAACAGAAAACAGTCCAAACTTAGCCCGGTAGAAGCCTTCAAAAAACGGTCCACAAACAACCGCCCATGCGGCGATGAGCCACAACGAACACACCATCCCAACATCGCCGCCGCACACCGATGCAGCTGGAAGTTGCTAGTTTCGAGTGATGAATTCGTGCATGTTGAAGACGGTTCGAGTGACAGACAGCAGCGCGGCCAGCTCAACTGGATCGATGGCGTCGCCTACTGGTCGTTCGCCGACGGAGAGTAGTTCTTTCGCAGCTTCCGGAGCCGCTTGGAAACGTTTTCGCTGCGAACCAAGTAGCCAAATCAACACGGTTCGTTCACGTTCATTTGCCGCTCGTGAAAGTGCGCGTTCGAAGATTGCGTCGATGCGTAATTCGTCTGTTGAGAACTTCGGGTCGGACAAGATACTCTCGGCAAATACGCGAGACGCTTCGACGTACGACGGATCGTTAAGCAGTACAAGTGCGGCCAGTGGTGTATTCGACCGCGGCCGTTCGGCCGTGCATTCTTCGCGAGCCGGTGCGTCAAACGACTTCATCGCAGGGTGAAGAAATTGACGTTGCCAATGCGTATAGACGCCTCGGCGATATTGATTCTCGCCGCTGTCGTGCTTGTATTTCCGTCGCGGGAAGTTCAGGTGCCGAAGCAGACCGGGCGGCTGGTACGGCTTAACGCTGCGTCCACCGATTTGCCGGACCAGCAATCCACTAACCGCTAACGCGTTGTCTCGAACGAGTTCTGCATCGATCCGAAAACGAGATTGCCGCGCGAGCAACCTGTTGTACGGATCGATCTCTGCCAATTCGTCTCGCAACAATGATGACTGCTGGTACGTTTCCGACATCACAATCACTTTGATCATATGTTTGATGTTCCACCCGCTTTCGGTGAATTCGAGTGCCAGTTCATCCAGCAGCTTCGGGTGTGTTGGAAACTCGCCCTGAGAACCAACGTCATCGAGAACTTTTGATAGTCCTGTCCCAAACAACAACTTCCAAAGCCGGTTCACGAACACGCGGGCCGTCAGCGGATTCTCAGACGACGTTAGCCAATTAGCGAGATCCAATCGCGTTGCCAATGCGTCGCTATTCGACGGCAGTTGCGGCAAGAAGTGTGGAACGCTCGGAGTGACGACTTCTCCATTTTCGTCCATCCAATTACCACGAGCCAACACACGCATGGTTCGAGGTTTGACAGCGACCGTAATTAGAGTGCGGCGAGTATGTCGCTCTTCGGTCGACTTCCGTTCGGCCTTCGCAGCGGCGAGACGTTTTCGAACCTCGGCCAGCTCTGGAGCAATCGTACGGTAGTAAGCCGCGATTTCCGCTTGCTGTTTCTCGTTTCGCTCTTTTGTTGCCAGAAGCTTTTGAATGTTCTCTGGCAGTGCGTGCCGTGGATGGATTGAAATCCTGGCATCGGTAGTCGCTGACAGTCGGAACCGCCCGATTGTGTGACCGGGATTCTTGTGGTTCTGATGAATCTCGATTCGCAACCGAGTCGGTTCGGTCGGTGAGAATGACTTATCCAGCTGCATCACAAGTTCGTGCGACTTGCCGAACTGCGGCATCACTGCCCAACCCCAGGTACTGCCTTTGGCGTCGCTATCAATTGCCGCAATCGCCTTCCAACCTTCGTAAGGATTGCCCTTCCCGTCCGCCTGTTCGAAGTCAGCTTCGGCCTTTACGAACTTGAGCGGTGTCTTCTTACCTTTCTCGCCTTCTGCAAAGACCTTGAATTCACTGAGTACAAAGTTGCCATTGCCAGCTCGGCCGGGCCCTTTGCCTGGAAGCGTTTCGTGTGGCAACGCCTCAACGCGAAAACCGGTGATGCCAGACAATCGCGTCTGAACAGTCATCGTGTAGACGTTCGTTCCGCCATGCGGACCCGATGCCAACACCGATTGATCACTTTCAACCGATAGTTTCGTACCACGCAGCGCGGTGGGTTCTTCGACCTGCAGGTAATGCCAGGCCGTACCGCTTTCTGCAAAGCCAGATTCCCACTTCTTCAGACCATCTGCAATATTCGCAGCTTCGTAAGAACCGGTCAGGCGTTCGATTTTCTCGTCGATCGGCTGCAGCAGCTTTGGAAGCTGTTCGTCAGCAACCTTCACGGTAGGTCCCCATTGACCATCCCGATTCGCTCCGGCATACAAACCGCGTTCTTTGATGTCCGCGAAAAAACTTGCGAATTGATAGAAGTCCTTCTGAGTAAATGGGTCGAACTTATGGTCATGACATTCCGCACAACCGAGTGTTGATCCGAGCCAAACGGTGGATGCGGTTCGAACTCGGTCCGACGCATACTTCGTCAAGTACTCCTTCGGCTGCGCGCCGCCTTCGGCTGACATCATTCCCAGCTTGTTGTAGCCGGATGCAACAAGCTGGCTTTGAGTCGGATTTGCAAGCAGGTCACCGGCCAGTTGTTCGCGAGTGAACTGATCGAACGGCATGTTGCTGTTGAACGCATCGATAACGTAATCGCGAAATGGCGAAACACTGACGTCCTGGTCGCCGTGATAGCCAACGGTGTCTGCATAGCGGACGAGATCAAGCCAGTAGATTGCCATTCGTTCGCCAAAGTGTGGCGACGACAACAACCGATCAATCAGGTTCTCCCAAGCGCTGTCGGACTGATCATTGAGGAACGCATCGACTTCTGCTGGTGACGGCGGTAAACCGATCAGGTCGAAGAACGCTCGCCGAATCAGAATTCGTTTCTTCGCGCGACTGGCTTGCTTCAACCCTCGCGAAGAGAGTTGCTGGCGGACCATTCCGTCAATCCAATTCCCCGGCGGTCGCTGTGATTTCACAGGTGGCTCGTAGGCCCAATGCCCCGACCAGTTTGCTCCCTGCTTCACCCACTGAGCCAACTTCTGCTTTTCCGCAGCGGTCAGTTGTTTCACTTGGCTTGGCGGTGGCATCGCAAGATCTGCGTCGGCAGATTTGATGCGGCTGATCAATTCACTGGCGTCGAGATCACCCGCCACAATCGCGAAGTGTCCGCCCAGGTCAGCGAAGGCTCCCTCTTTCGTATCGAATCGCAGACCGTCGTCGCCTCCGCCCTCTCGCGTTTCTGCATCCGGACCATGACAGGTGTAGCACTTGTCTGACAGGATCGGTTTGATTTCGCGGTTGAAGTCAATCTGCTGGGCAAACGCTGCGGGGAGGTTCACGACGGCAAGAAGGCAAATCACAGTACGCATGTTTTTCTCGGTTCAGCGAAACGAAACAGCAGGTCACAGTGTATCGTCGAACCGAGCTGCTGAAACAGACGCGAACAGAACCAAACCACTTCTTGACCGCCAAAAACTTTCCGATTTCGAAACCCATCGCGTACAATGTTGGCGAACTGCAGGACGAAAGAAATCTATGGCGACCGATTCACCAATCCAACAGGCGAACACGATTCCTCGGCTGGAACCTGGCGACTGTCTTACGCAATCGGAATTCGAACGTCGTTATTCGGCAATGCCAGATTGCAAAAAAGCGGAACTGCTGGAAGGAATCGTGTACATGAACGCTGCCGTTCGGGTTGAACAACACGGAGAACCACACGCCACATTGGCCGGACTGCTGTTCGTCTACACCGCATCCACGCCCGGAATTCGTTCCGCCGACAACGCCAGCGTTCGGCTTGATGCCGACAACACGCCTCAACCGGATTGCCTGCTCTTCATCGACCCGACTTGTGGTGGGCGAGTCCGGATTAGCGAAGACGATTACCTCGAAGGTGCGCCTGAGTTCGTCGCAGAGATCGCAACGAGCAGCGTCAGTTACGACGCTGGCCCCAAGAGACGCGTCTACCAACAGCATGGTGTTCAGGAATATCTCATCTGGCGATTCGCCGATCGCGCGATTGAGCTCAATCGGTTGGTTGATCGGGAGTATCAACTGGTCTCACCTGAAGACGATATTCTTCATAGCCAGCGATTCCCTGGTCTCTGGTTCAATATCAAGGCCCTGCTCGACGGTGACCTCGCTGCAGCCCTGGAGACACTCCAGCAGGGACTGGCAACTGCTCAGCACTCAGAGTTTGTCGATCAGTTGGCAGCCAAACGCTGAAAGTTGCTTTCGGCCGAGACGCGAAGACATCAGGCGTTTGCTTAGACTTGCAGAGAATGATTCTGCGTGGTCACCCGAACTCGTTTCGGGAATGTGTGTCGAATCAGTGTGTCTATGTCCGTACAATGACTTTTGACTGAAGCGGGCCAGGCGACCGCGTTGTCGGCTTTGCCGGCGCGAGGAAAGTCCCGGCTCCATAGGGCACGATGGTGGGTAACACCCACCGTCCGTGAGGATCGGGCAAGTGCAACAGAAAGTAAACAGCCTTAAAGGTTCGCCCTTGAGGTGAACCGCAGATTCGTTTGCGGTTCCGAGGCAATCGGTGAAATGGTGCGGTAAGAGCGCACCGGCGGTCTGCGTGATCAGATCGGCCAGGTAAACCCCATCGGGAGCAAAACCAAGCAGAGAGAAGGTTCTGTCCGAACCGTTTGACTCTCGGGTCGGTTGCTAGAGGCGGCAGGCAACTGTCGTCGCAGAGAAATGGTCGTCCACGACACAACCCGGCTTATCGGCCCGCTTCAGTCATTTTCATTAAGCAACAAAACGTCGAGAGCCTGTCCGCTCTGGACCATAATTCATCCCACAACATCGTTCACACAACCACGAACCACTGGTCTCGCAAGTATGGATTTCGACAGCTACAACCAGGAAGCACAGTTTCGTTCAGCATGGGATGCGGTGAACGTCGAGCGTGCTGTTGATTACTCGCTGTTTACTTTTGGCGACCAGGACTTGCCCTACTTTCTCGTGACGAAAGAAGGCGATGAGGATGCAATGGTTTGTGTTCGCGAAGGCCAGGTGAATGTCGCCAAACCGCGAATCATTACGCCGGACAGTGTGCATCCAGAGTTTCGAAACTTCTTCGAAAGCGAAGAAGAATACGGCTATGTCGAGTTTCTGCTGGCTAGAACCGCAGCGTTTGGGAACCTGAAAATCACAAACAATGAGGGCCCAGCGAAGATTGTCACAGACACCGTCGCTGAAGCTGTCGCCAAGTTGAACCAACAACTGGACGACATCGAAGAAGAGCACACAGCAGTTCTATCCGCACCAGAAGCCCTGGCCGGATTCGCGGTGCTGCGCTACGCTTCAGAACGCATCATGTCGAGTGCTCCGGGCAACATTCAGGAACTCCGCGAACGCGGGTTCTTGCCTTAGCCTGTGAACGCGAACCGTACTTAAGGTTCTCGCCTTCACGATTTGATCAAGTCTTCGAACGTCGCAATGGCCGAAGCCCAATCGTGATCGGTTTCGGGTTCGTAAGTCTTGAGCTCGTACGAATTGCGGACGACATCGCGAATCTCTGCCAGTGAAGAAACCGAACCCGCCGCGCGGGCCTGTACGAGTACGTTTCCGATAGCAGTTGCTTCAACGGGACCAGCGACAACTGGCCGCCCGCAAGCGTTCGCAGTGAGCTGATTCAAGAGCTCGTTCTGGGACCCTCCGCCGACAATGTGAATCACTTCAACACGTTCACCAGTCAGGTTCTCCAATCCTGCAAGCACCTGATTGTATTTCAGCGCGAGACTTTCGAGCGCTGTACGAATCAGCTCGCCATCAGTTTCAGGAACCGGTTGACCGGTTGCTTTGCAGCGTTCACGAATCGCAGTGGGCATATCTTCGGGACTAAGAAAGTCGTCGTGGTTTGGGTTGATAATCGACTTCAGCGGAGCCGCTGCGACCGCCATCTTCGTAACTTCCGCATAGTCCACCGCGCGGCCGGCTTTTTCGAACGAACGACGACACTCCTGAACCAGCCAAAGCCCCATGATGTTCTTCAGCAGACGATAGGTTCCGTCAATTCCGCCTTCATTCGTCACGTTCAGTTCAAGCGCCTCGGGCGTGAAGATCGCGTCTTGTACTTCAACACCCATCAATGACCATGTGCCCGAACTGATGTAAGCCCAGTTGGCTTTCCCTGTGTGTTCGGTGGGAACTGCAGCCACGGCGGAACCCGTGTCGTGGGTCGCCGGAGTCACCACGTTAATCCGTGGAAGCCCGGCCTTCTCAGCGACTTCGGGGCGCAACTTCCCGAGTGATGTTCCGGGGGTAACGATGTCGCCAAGAATCTCAGTCGGGAGTTCTAACTTTCGCAGCATGTCCGTGGCCCAGTCACGTTTGACTGGATGCAACATTTGCGTTGTGGTCGCATTAGTAAACTCGACGACTCGACTGCCGCACAGACACCAGTGGAAGTAGTCCGCGATCATCAGAAACTGACCAGCCTGTTCCAGCAGCGCGGGCTGTTGTTGTCGCATTGCGAGTAGTTGATACAACGAATTGATTTGCATGAACTGCAAACCGGTCGAAGCAAATATCTCTTCGCGTGGAACTCGTTGTGTCGCCAGCTCAACCATGCCGTTGTTGCGTTCGTCGCGATAGTGCCATGGATGCCCAATGAGCTCGTCATCGCTGGACATCAACACATAATCGACGCCCCACGAATCAACACCGACAGATTGAATCTCGACGTCCAGAGCGGCGGCCTTGGCGAGACCAATTTGAATCTCACGCCATAGCCCCAACACGTCCCATCTAAGCGTTCCGCCAATTGGAACGCCTCCATTTGGGAATCGATGAAGCTCTTCCAACCGGACCTTCGCGCCATCCAGAAAGCCGGCCATCAGCCGACCACTTTCTGCTCCGAGATCTATCGCAAGAAAACACTGCTCTGTCATTCGTCTACTCATCAAACGCGTTACGAAGTGCCATTCTGCCCGCACGTCGCCCCGTTGTCACGCGCTTGGTAATATCGACAGTCGGTTCACAACAAGTCGATCCAGAAATCGAACGAGTCATCATGCAATATCTGACCGCCATACTTCTGTCTGTCCTGATCGCCTCATCAAACGCGTTTGCTCAGCGGCCAGAGTTTGAAGCCTCGAAAAGTACGAAACCGGTCAAGGTATTCATCCTTGCTGGCCAATCGAATATGCAGGGCAAAGGGTTTCCTGAACCGCTTGCCTGGCAGTTGTCGCAGCAGCAATACCGAGGCAGATACGAAAACCTGATCCGCAACGGCGACTACGAATCCTTCTTGGCGAACGTCGAGAAGGACAAGAAATCGCCTGAGTACGATTGGAGCGTCCGCAAGGATGTGTGGATCAACTATCTGGACCGACGCGGCAACCTCTCTGTTGGCTATGGGAACCCGAACAAGTGCTTTGGGCCAGAACTGAATTTCGGACACGTCGTCGGTAATCACATCGACGAACAGGTTCTCATCATCAAAACTTCGTGGGGCGGCCGAGCGCTTGCGAAAGGGTTCCTGCCCCCTTCGTCAATGGCCAGTGACGAAGAGTATGCACGCCTGGCTGAAGTCGAGAACCAGAAACGCCGCGATTGGAACGAGAAGCAGCCTGCTCAGATCGAGAAGTACAACGCTCGAATCACAGAACAAAATAAGACAGCTGAAAAAAAGCAGCGGCCTCGCACGTTCAAGCCGAAAAGCATGATCAGCGCTGAAGACTTCAAAGCTCAATACGGCAGTGATTACCGCAACATGGTCAAAGAAGTTCATACCTGCCTGGCTGAACTCAAAACTCGATTCCCCGGCTACAAGGATCAAGGTTATGAGCTTGCTGGGTTTGTGTGGTTCCAAGGCTGGAATGACCAATACAACGACTACTGGCTGAGCTACGAGAAGAACCTGGCAAACTTCATCCGTGACGTTCGCGTTGAATTCAAGTCACCGAAGCTGCCATTCGTCATTGGCCAGATGGGTAATGGCGGAACGGTTGAGAAGCTCAAAGCAGATAGTCCACGAGCCATCATCAAGCAGGCTCAGGCAGCGGTCGCCGACTACCCAGAGTTCGAAGGAACCGTGACTTGCGTCAAGACCGACCAGTTTTGGGATATGGAGGCACACGCGATCTATACCGGCCCCGGTGGATGGAACAAAGACGTCAATAAGTGGCGCCAGTTCGGCAACGACCGACCTTACCATTACTACGGCAGCCCATGGTTCTTCGCGCAGGCTGGAACGGGATTTGGAGACGCGATGCTGCGGTTGCTGAAGTAATCATCGATAACGATTTCGATGAACTGCACGTCGCGATTCGTGTCAACGCAGGCGATTCCAATCGCCAGAAGATGACTATGGCGGGGTATGAAAGAAGAGAGGCCGGCAGAGATGCGGGGTTCTCTGCCGGCCCGTGGGGTTGGCTTGACTGCCATCCAGGTAGGATTGTGCGGCCCGTTTCTCAGGCGGGCCTGTTTCTCTCTCTCCTTTTGTGCTGCCCGAGGCTCTCCAACCTTGACAGCGGAGCCCATAAAGCGAGGGCTCGTCTCTCTCACGCTTTACGACAAATGCAATGGCGGTGCCAATCAGACCAAAGAGTCGAAAGAAAAATACAATCGAGCCATAAGTCGTTTCCCTCAAAAGCTTTGTGAGTTAGAGAATTATTCAGCCCGGCGTGGTGATCGTTCTATGAGGTCTGTAAAAGGAACCGTCTTGCAATTCCTACACACCGGAGGACGTGTAAGGCTTACAAAGTCAGGCGGCAGACTGGATCGCCATACACACCGAACGAATTGGCATCGACCAAACTTGTGCAGCCAGACAATTCACAGCAGCCGATGACTCTACAATCAGGCCAGCGGGCAAGTGGCTTTTCCAGTCTGGAACCCACAGTCGGTCCGGACACACGATCCCGCTGATCATCGCCGAGAGTTCTTACACCAGTTTCATTCACCTATGTCGCTGATCAACCAGGCATTGCTTTTCGGACTTGGCTTCGCGGCCATCCCGCTTGTTCTGCACCTGTTGATGAAGTCAAAGCCGAAGAAGGTTCTCTTCCCGGCGTTGAGACTCATCCAGATGCGAAAGAAGACCAGCACGCGCCGATTGCGGTTGCGGCATATCTGGTTGCTGCTTTTGCGAACACTCCTGTTCGCTCTGTTGGTTCTCGCCATCGCTCGGCCATCGTTGCCAGCGGCGGCCTACGAACTGAACTGGACCGAACTTGGAACACTGGCGGGAATTCTTGCAGTCGCTGCAGCCGTCTATCACTGGTTCAAACGCAAATGGCAAAGCCAAAAACTGGCCGCTCATGACTTTCGATATCGACGCACTGTCCTTCGTGGAGGCACAGGCGTGGGCATTGGATTGCTGACCCTGCTACTGGTTGGCCTTCCTTACGGAAAACGGATTTCGGCAGAGATCTCTGGAGAGGTCGCGTCCGATCTGTCCACAAACGTCCCCGTCGCGGCCGTGTTTCTCTTCGACACCAGCTTCAGCATGGACTACCGGCTGGAGAACAAAACCCGATTGGAACAGGCGCGTGAAATTGCGGCGGCACACCTTAGTTCTCTGCCACCCGGCAGCCGAGTCTGCATTGCCGACGCTTCGATAAATCGCGAGATGGTCTTCCAGGGCGATCTCATTAGCGCGGGTGCTCGGATTGATGCTCTCAAGACGGACCCCAACACGACTGATCTAAACGCTCGACTGAACGCAGCAATTCAGTTGCAGGACGAAGACCGGCAACGGGTTCAGCAGGAACTTGGCACCACCGGACCGGATGGCGATGGCTTTGTCCGTGAGATCTATGTCTTCACCGACTTCGCTCGATCAGCATGGCGGATCGGTAATTCGAATCTCAAGTCGAAGCTGGATCTCATGCCATGGGTGAATAACTACTTCATCGACTTGAGCGTTGAGAAACCCATCAACTGTGGCGTTCTCGATGTCAGCTTGTCGCAGCAGTCGGCCACCAGAGGTTCAACGGTCAATCTAAACGCGACACTGGCCAGTATCGGCGTGAAGGGCCTGCGTAAGGCTGAAGTTTATGTGAACGACAAAGGTGGCAAGCCGGTTCTCAAGGGGCAGAGGACTACAAATCTTCAGGACGGAGTTGGTGGTCAACTTTCGTTTCCGCTGGTTGCCCCTGATCGCCCATTCATTCAGGGCGAGATCCGTCTCGTCAGCAGCGACCCCTTTGTCAACGACGACGTGCGGCATTTCACATTAGGTTTGAACGACGCACCACGCGTGCTATTGATCGGCGAGTTCCCACTAGACGACGGCCTCATTCCTGACGAAGCCTTTTACCTGCAAAGTGCCCTCGCGCCTGATGAACGCGTTCGCCAGAAGCATGCGGTGCCAAGTGTGACCTACCGGGCAGCTTCAGATGTCAGAGCGGCCGAGCTATCACGATTCGACATCGTCTACATGATTAATGTGCGTTCGCCGCAGGAACGGCTTTGGACATCGCTTGGCAAGTTTGTCGCACGCGGCGGCGGGCTGGGTGTGTTTCTTGGGAACAAGAGCATCGAGGCAACCAGTTACAACACAGAAGAGGCTCAAGCCATTCTGCCCGCAACGCTCACTGCACCCATTACGTTTTTCAAAGGCCCATTCTTGATCGACGTGACGGACTCGCAGCACCCATTGTTCCGACGAGTCGTCGAATCGAACGACTTTCGGGCTGAGTTCTCATCGATTGATTACCGGCGCGGGTGGAGTGTCGAACCTGTCGACAGTGCTCGAGTGATTGCGGCATACAACGACGAACGCAGTTTGCCGGCATGGTTGGAACGAGCAAACGGGGACGGCCAGGTTGTGATGTTCACGAACGGCATGGACAGCATTGGGGACGATGGCAAGACATGGTCTGACCTACCAAACGGCTGGATGTTCGTTGAGATCGCTGAACGGCTAACGTACTACCTCGATCAAGCCGCAGATGGCACCTTCAATTGGATCAGCGGCCAGAACCCGATTGTGCGGTTCGATCGAGATAAGGTTCAGGAAACGTACTTGCTGCGGAAGCCCAGCCGACAACAGCTTCCCGGCCCGATTCCGCAGGAGCAAAACTTCACAGTACTGTCAGACGCCAACGCGGTTGGTCACTACCGGTTCTCTTCCGGTACCGGTAATGACGGGTTTGTTTCTGCGTTTAGCGTGAATTCCGACGATGGCGAAAGCGACTTCACGCAAATCACAGAGTCGGAACTCACAACGCTGCTGGGCCCCGATCGCTTTACCCGCGCGAAGCAGATTGACGAGTTGGATCGAGCGGTCCAGAACAGCCGAATGGGACGTGAAGTCTTCCCCCTCTTGATGATTCTGGTGGTCCTGTTTTTCCTTGCCGAACACTTTGTCGCCAACCATTTTTACAATGAAGGAGTCTCCGCTTCGGCGGATCCCAACAAGCGTTCGCAGGTGGCCGCATGAGCCTTCTGTTTGAACCTGTTTGGTCGTGGGCGGCCGTCATCCTGACAGCCATCCTGCTGTTCGCCGTGGTCTTACTGACCTACCCGAAACGTGTCGCCCATCTGCCGAAAGTGCAACGTCGTCTTCTGATCGGCCTACGACTGTTTGCCGCCGGCATGATTGTCATGGCATTGCTGCGTCCCGGCCTGCGATATCAAGACACCGATCGACGCGACGCAGTGTTGCTGGTCATGTCAGACGCCAGTCGCAGCATGCAAACACCAGACGGACCAGCTGGAACGACGCGACGCGAACAACTGGTAGCCACGCTGAAGGAAAGCGAACAACAGTTTTCAGACCTCGCTGAAGACCTGCAAATCCGACGGTTCGATTTCAACGACGAGCTCACACCAATCGAAAGCCCAGCAAAAGAAACCGGCGGTCGCCTGACAGCCATGGGCTTCGCGTTGAATGAACTGCATCAAGAGACCAAATCTGGCAATGTGATTGGTGTCTTGCTAATCGGAGACGGCAGGCAGAATGCTACCGGCGAACAAGACGTCGATCCCCGCGCAGCGGCGCGCGTGTTTGGGCAGTCGCAGGTTCCGATCTATACGGTTGGGATAGGTGGGTCAGACTTGACCAGTTCTTCGCTTGATCTGTCTATCGAAGATATCGACGTCGAACGAGTCGTCTTCGAGAAGAATCTGGTTCCTGTCGGTATCCGATTGAAAGCCAACGGCGCTGCGAACAAACAACTGACCGTTCGCCTTTATCTCGAAGACCGGCTCGGAGTTCGGCTGGGTGACACTGGACCGATGAAGATGGTGAAAGGCGACAGTACCACCAAGCCTGTTTTACAGCTAACGCCAAAACGTCCGTCAGAAACAATTCGAACCCAGCTGTCGTTCGTCCCTGAACGACCCGGTGATTATAAATTGGGCGTTGAGGTCGAAGCGATCGATGGCGAAGTCAAAACGAACAACAACCGACTGGAAACCATTA
>JBGCDN010000076.1:0-7702 GCA_045105495.1 Planctomycetaceae bacterium | reverse complement strand
ATCGAGAACATTCCGGGGCAGTCAACGAAGCCGAAAAGGAATTCGAAGATGCCAAGTGGATGGTTAATTCTGTCTACGACAAGTCCGGCGAAGACAGCGCGATGCATCAGTACGAGCTGTTCAAATCGCGTTCAAAGAAGGAGAGGGAGTTTCTCGAAACGCAGGCCAGGGAACTCGACGGTTTCATAGAAGAAGCCGGGACCATGTTGAAGCTAAAGAAGTCCGGTTCTGATGTCACGGTTCAGCTACCGGAAACCAATGGCCTGAACCGTGACGAACTTCATGAACTGCACGTGACATCCACAGACAATGCGGGGAAGGCTCTCGTTAAACTAAAGAAGCTCTGGTTGGTGCGTCAGTTTAAAGGTCTCCGCCCCATCATCTTGCTTGTTGTGCTGTGGCTCATTTCCGTACCGATTGCGTTCGCGTTCAAAGGAAATCCATCACAGCTCATTAATGATTTTTCGGGAATCCCGTCCGAGGATTTGCTATCTGCAGTGGGAATAGGAACCGGGGTTGCCTTCTTCCTGATGCTAATTCTGTATGCGGTTGGACGCGGGCAGGCGATGCGTCAGGTTGGAATTATGCAGGAGTCTGCAATCACTGCGGCGACCTCAAGACGCGAGTGGCTGTCGGCTGGAAAGCGTGAAGGCGAACGCCTGAAGAGGTCGGCTCAAAAGTGGGCAGAGGAACAGAAAGTTCATCGACGCAGGGCTCTCGGCAAAGCCGACAACGTTCGGAAAACCAAGATTGCTGAGGCTGATTCTATTCGCAGAGAAACGCTGCAGGAACTGTCCGACCGCTACACGCCGGAGCTCACGCAACTAGAGAATCGTCGGGACCGTCGGATGCGTGAAGCGGATGAAAAGTACCCGGCACTGTCCAGCTCTCTCGACAATCGATTGACTTCGCAGCAACAGCTGATGGCGAAGCAGCACGAAGACAGTCTTGCAAAGATCAACGGGGAATTGTTCGCTACATGGACGGAAATGTCGAACACGTGGCTGAACGGGTTCAAAGACTTTTCTGACGCCTACGACCGCCTCACCACCGAAGTACAGGAAAAGTTCCCGGAATGGAACCAGCTTACAGGCGAGTGGAACCCGCCGACCGCTCCTGCAGAAGCGATTCCAGTCGGCGAATTCGATGTAAGTCTGGCCAACATTCCAGGCGGAATCTCGCAGGACGAACGGCTGCTGGTCGAACCAACCGAGTTCAACGTTCCCGCGCTGCTGCGTTTTCCAGATGAGATGTCATTGCTGCTCAAGACGAGCGATGGCGGTCGAGACGAAGGCGTGGCCCTTCTACAAACGACAATGTTGCGACTGCTGACTTCGCTACCGCCCGGAAAGGTCCGGTTTACGATCGTCGATCCTGTTGGGCTGGGGGAGAACTTTTCTGCCTTCATGCATTTGACTGACTACGACGAAGTTCTGGTCAACAGTCGTATCTGGACGGAAGAGCAACAGATCAACAAGCGGCTGTTGGATCTGACGGAACACATGGAAAACGTCTTCCAGACGTACCTGCGAAACGAATTCGCCACGATTCAGGAATACAACCAGCAAGCTGGCGAAGTTGCCGAACCGTACCACTTCCTGGTGGTTGCGAACTTCCCGTTCAACTTCAGCGATGAAGCCGCCAAGCGTCTCACCAGTATCATGAGCAGCGGACCGCGTTGCGGCGTGCATGTCTTGATGAGCTACGACGAACGTTCTGACATGCCACGCGATTTCCAAATCGGCGACCTCGCCAAGTACGCGACGTGCATGCAGTGGAATGCAAACCGCTTCGTTTGGGACCATGAAACTTACAAGAAGCTACCACTCACTCTTCAGGTCCCTCCAAACTCAAGTGAGTTCAGTCAAATTGTTCGCAACGTGGGCGAACAATCTCGCGACGCTCGGCATGTTGAAGTTGCCTTCGAACGCATCGCACCGAACGAAGACAATTTCTGGACATCCGACAGTCGCAAAGGCATTAGCTGTCCACTCGGCCGGGCGGGTGCGACGAAGCTGCAACATCTGAATCTTGGAAAAGGTACTTCGCAGCATGTGATGATCGCCGGGAAGACTGGTTCGGGTAAATCGACGCTGCTGCACATTCTCATCACAAACACCGCTCTGCATTACAGCGCAGATGAGATTGAGTTCTATCTGATCGACTTCAAGAAGGGGGTCGAGTTCAAAACGTACGCCGCGAATCGTCTACCGCACGCGCGGGTGATTGCGATCGAAAGTGATCGCGAATTTGGGCTTAGTGTTCTGCAGCGGCTGGACGCTATTTTGCAGGAACGCGGTGATCTGTATCGCGACGAAGGTGTTCAGGATATTGCCAGCTACCGTGACGCAAACCCCGACGCTGTCATGCCGCGAATGATGCTGGTGATCGACGAGTTTCAGGAATTCTTTGTCGATGATGACCAAATCGCACAGCAAGCCGGATTGTTGCTCGACCGTCTCGTCCGTCAGGGCCGCGCGTTTGGGATCCATGTTTTGCTTGGTTCACAGACTCTCGGTGGAGCATACAGCCTGGCCCGAAGCACAATGGGCCAGATCGCAGTCCGCATCGCGCTGCAGTGTAGTGAGGCCGATTCGCATCTGATTCTGAGCGAAGAAAACATGGCCGCTCGACTTCTTGCTCGACCTGGTGAAGCTATCTACAACGACTCCAATGGTTCCGTCGAAGGCAACCATCCGTTCCAGATCGCGTGGCTGGACGAGGAACGTCGCGAACGCTTCTTGCATAAAATGAATGAGCAAGCACCGGCAGACGACCTAAGACCGATGGTCGTGTTCGAAGGGAACGTACCCGCCGATCCGGCAAACAACGTGGCTCTGCTGCGAGCGATTCGGCAACAGGATGCACAATCGTCACCACGAACGCTTCAGTTGTGGATGGGGGAACCTGTCGCAATTAAGGAATCGACCAAGGTTTCGCTCAGACGCCAGAGTGGTCACAACATGCTGATCGTTGGGCAGAACGATTCGCTGGCTCGCGGCACGCTGCTCATGAGCACAATTAGTGCGGCAGCTCAGTTGACTCCAGAGCCAGCTTCACCTGCAGAACAAGTCGCCCGGTTTTATGTGTTCGATGCAGGCGATCGTTCTGAGGACGACGCTGTTTGGAGCACGCTTAACGATCGACTGCCACATCAGGTAAAGAACGTCGGACTTCGCGATGTCGAAGCCGCGGTTACAGAGATCCGCGAAGAAATCTCGCGCCGCGATTCAGAGAACCTGATTGATGCTCCGCCAATTTACCTCGTGGTCAACGGTCTCAGCCGCTTCCGAGATCTGCGAAAAGACGACGACGACTTTGGGTTCGGCGGTTTTGACTCGGGAGAGAGCAAGGCCAGTTGCAGCAAGGTGTTCGCTGAAATACTCAAAGAAGGACCGTCTCTCGGCGTTCACTCCATCATCTGGTGCGACACGTACAGCAATACGACACGCTGGGTCTCAACACAAACGCTCCGAGAATTCGAACTCCGAGTTTGCTTCCAGATGAACTCAACCGATTCATCGAACCTCATCGATTCACCAATCGCCGCTCGTCTAGGTCCAAACCGCGCCCTGTTGTACGTGGAGGAAGTCGGTTCGGCAGAGAAGTTCCGACCATACGGCACCGCAACCGACGAGTGGCTCGATCAAACTGCCGGCGAGATCCGTGGCGACGTCTCACCGGAACCACAACTCGCTGCAACCGTGTCCGAGCAAGCCGAAGAGACAGAAGTCATCGACGAGCTCGACGGCTGGACCATCGAATAGCCAGCACCAAACCGGTGCGGACTTAGTCAACTCGTGACTGTTCGCCTTTTACAGCGCAGGCATCGAACCAGTCGCGGCGGTGTTCTTCTTCTGA
Source organism: Planctomycetaceae bacterium (assembly GCA_045105495.1). Taxonomy (GTDB): domain Bacteria; phylum Planctomycetota; class Planctomycetia; order Planctomycetales; family Planctomycetaceae; genus CAYNWT01. Next base: position 3,841 of record JBGCDN010000076.1, on the reverse strand, counting down.
CTTGTTTGAGAAGAACGAGCCAGGCTCAACGCTATCGCCAATTGCTCTTCGGATTACCGAGCATACTTTGCGTGTCAGATTACGTGCGACGGCTGACAGTCGCTTCGCAGTCGCAACGCATTTCTTGAATCGTTCAGACGAACTCGTCGAATCTGGTGTTGCACTTGGGAAAGCTGTAACCGGTGTGTCGGCTGGCACTGCTGGAGTCCCACCGGCGGCTGGTCGGCTGGTACTCGCAAACGGCTCGGCCTCAATTTCGTTGGCTGCCGACTGCTCTGCTTCGGTTCGGCTGGTGTCGGACGCAGACTGAATCGGCTGCGGTTCATCGATGGCTTCGTTGCCGACTGTCTTGACTGGCAAGGGAAGTTCTGGCCGAGGTACTCGCACCAGAGGGGCGTCAACTGGTAGTCCCAGCAAAGCGTCCAGTTGTCCCGTAACGCTTTGTGGTTCCGGCTCCATATTTGGTATGTGAATCTCGCCGACCGATTCATTGGGCGTCTGAGTTCCTTCATATTGCATGATTACGGTATGAGGAATCAACTCGTGTAGCTCCGCGAGCTCTAGCGCTTCTAGGCCGTATTCCCAGCAGTTCCTCGCGACTGACATATCCCGCTGAACAGCGCAGCGGATGAGAGTGTCTACGTCTTTATCCAGTTGGACATAAAGGCTGGACGTATCCAGCTCACGGAGAGATCGAATTCGCAGACCACCGTCGGATTGATCGAAGACTTTGACGTCTCGACGCATCCACTTACCTGCATCCGATTGCAGGAAGGCGTAGGCCTCGTAGAAAGTCTGACTTCGTTCTGCTCTGCGGAGGTTGTCAGTCGCTGGTCGCATGTTTCCGTCCATCTTGTGAGCCGCTAAGCGACGCACCGGGAGTACAACGTTCCAAAAACCTACGTCGCATCAGAGCGACAGGGAGCCACGTTTTGCAAAGCCGTCACTGCGTTCCAAAGCGATTGCACCGGTTTTGAGGGCAATCGGCCTTATGTGGTGACCTTCGACTCTCATCAAGCTATTTGACGGCGGCCTGAATCAGTGTGGATAGGTCTTGGATCTCAGAAAGTCGCGGAGCGATGTGCGGAGCGACAAAAATCCGAACACGCTTTACGTAATCGTCGAATTGGGTGCGAGCCAGGGAATCCACCACAGGTGAGACCTCCTGAAGAGGTCGATACACGTCTTCTTTCGGGAAATAGATGTCTACCCTGAACTCGACTTCGCGATGGGCTGGCGGCGCGTCAATGATGACATCGGTTGGTTGGATATTGGTTTTAGTCGCTTGGCTGAACGCTTGAGCCAACTCTCCAGCCACCTCCACCAGTCGCCCAAACGGTTGCCCACGTAGGCTTTGATAGATCGGTTCGTTCTGGTACAGGCTGAACTCTGCGACCCGTTTGTAAAGGCTTCGACGTCGACCGAAGACGCCAGCGACGAGTGGCTCCACTTCGGTTCCTTGAGCGGCATTTTGCAGTGAGCTAATCATCTCTGATTCCGATTTCAGAAAGAGCTCACGCAAATCAAATTCCTGGTGAAGATCAAAGAAGGCTCGAGCGAACATAGTGGTGGCTGAGCGAACTGCGTGGTGCCAATACACTTCACTGAACATCACATACCGGGCGAACACCATGAGTTCAGCAGCGGTCTTGCCTTTGTTGCTGATGGCCAGCCCGTCTCCGGTACGATTCACCAGCAGCGATTCGATCAACCGACTGCGGTCAAAGTTCCTTCCATAGGGCACGCCGCAGTGCAGGCTGTCTCGATCCAGATAGTCCATCTTGTCAATGTCGATGGGACCGGACAGAACGGATCGGACGAGTTTGTATCCTTGTTCGTTGTTCTCCCCGTCCAGCACTTCCAATACTTCGCCCGGTTCGATGCTCCATTCTTCCCGAAGCACTTCTGCAAGTTCAGAGTCGGAACTTAGTAGTTCACTGGCGAACGATTCGTGAGCACGGAGGCCGTCGAGTTCCATATCTTCAATGGGATGACAAAATGGCCAATGACCAATGTCATGCAGCAAGGCCGCGACAATGAGGACCTCGGCAAGGTGCGGATCGACTGCACTCGCAAAACGCTGGTCGCGTCCGAGCTGCCAGAGGTACCGTAGTGCGTTGTTGAAAACGCCAAGTGCGTGTTCGAACCGAGTGTGCGTTGCCCCCGGATACACGCGCGATGTGAGTGCGAGTTGGCTTATTTCAGAGAGACGCCGAAACTCAGCGGTATCAACCAGCGCGCGGACGCGTGGAGTGAAGGGGATGTCCTGCTGATCCGGAATTCGGATTAGCCCAATGTTGGGTTCAACACGGCTGAGTTCAGGTATTTCGGCATACGGATGGTGCATGCCGAACTTTATTAATGCGCTGTCGCTGAAACGCAAGTCTGCGTCCCGCGGTATCCTCAAAGCGTGGGATCAAAGGCCACTGCTACCACCGGTGACGCCACTTGCGTTCAGCCCATGATTGCGAGCTGAGTACTCGAATCGCCTACCCGGAACACTGCGCCATTTCGCTCCGACTCGGTCTCTTTGCCAAAGTCGCGCGAGGCGATTTCCCTTGCTCAGCAATGTGAACAGTTCTTTGTATTCGTCGTACTTAATTTCGTCGGCTTCGGCGTGGACTTTTCGTCCGTCGAGCTGAGCGTTTCCGGACCCGAGCACTTCAACGGTCTGAGGCCCGTCTTTGTTTCCGCGTTCTGTGACCTGCAACGTGTCGCAACTAATTCGAACAGCACCTTCCGGCAGTTCGCCATCCGCACCGGCGTCCGGATCAATAGCCTGGGACAATCGCTCGACCGGACCGTACACGATTGAGACATTCCGATTAAACGTCGTCGTCCTGTGTCGATAGTTCCCCTCAAGTGCGCCAAGGAAGTCGATTCGGGTGTAGTTCCAGCCAGACTTCCCAGCCTCAGCCGACGCGTTCGCTCGCGCCGAAACTGCTTTCGAGAGTCGTGGGCGATCCTGTGTCCACGAGGTAATCCAACCGGGGCCGGTTGCTTCTGTATTTCCGGTCTTTTGATTGATGGTGACTCGCTTGAAGCTGGCGTGCCGTTCTTCTGCAGTCCGCCCCTGAGAGAACTCAAAGCTATTCACCAACACCCCGCCGAGACACTCAATGCGTTCCAGTAGTTTCCCAAGCTTGGCCTCATCACCACCGCTTATCCCTTCAGTGAAGCTAATTGGCTGAGAGAAATGGACACGCATTTCCGGGCAAATAAGTTCTTGTCGTTGCGTTTTGTCGTCTCCAAGTCTGGCTGTTACCTCGCCATGCAATATTGCTTGGTTACTTTCGAACAACATGTCTTTCGTCCATGAGATAATCATTGGTTCTGACTGTGGCAGTGATTTTCCCTCGAAGTCTTTGTCGACGATAAACTTCAGACTGCCGGCACCAACAACTTCTGCCTCGTTGGCTGCTCGATCAAGATAAATGCTGATGCCTTCAATCAGCCGATCAAGCTGCTGCACCAGCGCTGGTCTGGTTTCAGTGCCTTTGAGATTCATCGTTTGATTGCCGGATTCATCTTCCTTCACATGCAATGAATCCCCGCGAACGACCATCGAGTCTTCTTTGTCAGTCGATGCGACGGTCACTTCTCCGTGCAGGTAAACCTCCGGCAAATCCGTTTGTTCTTTCGACGCATTCAGCCGGACACGTGCTTGAATGAGATCGGCTCGCACTTCAAACTGCTTGTCGAACAGTGCGGACGTTGATGTCTTCTTACCATCTGAGTCTGCTCTGAAAGACGCCGGGCTGAACCGCTTCCGCGGCTGCAGCGGCTGTCCGTTGTTCGCCGGAGCATCCTCGAACACAACAACAAGTCGGTTCGTAGGGCC
>JBGCDN010000075.1:0-4233 GCA_045105495.1 Planctomycetaceae bacterium | reverse complement strand
TCCGCCGAGTAGCCTCCGGGTCCGAGATGACGTCGATCGCCACCTCGGAGTAAATCAATTTCAATGAAGTGGGTCCGACTGTTCAGAATCTCTTCCCGCTTCTTCAGGTAGGACGTATGCCCGCTCGAACCGATGAGCTTGTTTGAAGGAGAGACGATCTCAATGATCGTCACGATCTCAGACTGCGTGTTATCCGGTCCGGTACGAATTGTAATGAACCGTTCGGCGATTTCCTCTTCCAGCATTTGGACGCGAATCGACGGAGTCACAGTCGCGACTGCGGTTCCGCCATCGTTGGTTGTTTCTGCTGGTACGGCGGCGGGTTCAACGGCCGCCTCGGCCACAGCCACATCAGGGATAATCACTTGCTGATACGGATCGCCTGGCTTGACAAGAAAAACCCGTTGCTCAATGTCAGCAAAGTACGTTTGCGGAGCAACACCATTTATGGCATTGCCCAAAGCCGTAATGAACCGGTTATGAAACCCCGGCCAGACAGCCGGGGATTCAAGAAACGGATTCATACCTGGAAATGGTGACGGCATGGCGGTTCTCCGTGAGTTACTCAATTGTAACTACGGCAGCTCAGGCTGATAGATGCAAATCACCTTTGAACGCGGGCAGAACCGCCTTCGGCGAATGTCTTCACATGTTCAACCGTTGCCATTGTGGTGTCGCCAGGGAACGTTGTCATCAACGCGCCGTGAGCCCAACCGAGACGCAACGCCTGCTCTGGAGTCTCACCGCTCATCAAGCCGTAGAAGAGGCCGGACGCGAAACCGTCACCGCCGCCGATTCGGTCAAGAACCGTCAGCTCGGCTTGTGGAGCCTGATATGTCTTGCCATCCATCCAAAGCACAGCGCTCCAGTTGTGGCGGTTGGTGTTCACAACTTCTCGAAGTGTCGTTGCGACAGCTTTGACGTTAGGAAGATCCTTCGCCACGCCTTCCATCATTCCGAAGAATGCAGACGGATCCAGCTTGCCGCTCTTCTCGACATCTTGACCTTCAAGACCAAGTCCTTTCTGAAGATCTTCTTCGTTGCCGACAAGAACATCACAGTGCTCGACGATACCGCGAAGCGTTTCCTGAGCCTTATCGAGACCACCTGAAATCGCCCACAGTTTCTGGCGATAGTTCAGGTCGAACGATGTGACGGCTCCGGCGGCCTTCGCTGCCTTCATACCTTCAACAATCACTTCAGGTGTTGTTGGTGACAGGGCTGCGAAGATCCCACCACTGTGGAACCAACGACAACCGCCTGCAAAAACTTCGTCCCAATTGATATCGCCGGCCTTCAGCAAACCAGCCGCTTCATTCGATCGGTTGTAAAACACAATCGGAGCTCGGACGCCACAACCCTGGTCGCTGTAAACCGTTGCCATGTTCGGACCACGAACGCCGTCGTGTTTGAACATCTTGTAAAACGACTTCACACCCATCGCTCGAACGCGTTCGTTGATGAGATCGCCAAGCGGCGAGTCAATCATCGCGGTTGCGATACCGGTATTCATCCGGAAGCAGTCCGACAGATTGGCAGCACAGTTGAATTCACCACCACTGACATGAACGTCCAGCTTGTTGGCTTTCCGGAAAGGGATACGTCCCGGATCAAGCCGATGAACCATTGCTCCCAGAGAAACAAAATCGAGTGCGCCGCTGTCGGCGATTTTAAGCGTCATGTCATTCCCAATCGGTTGTCAAAGTTCTCTTTCGCTCCCTCGCCACCATTGCGCGAAGTGGGAGCGGTGTTGATTTGGTGGAGGGAAGCAATCGCGAGAGCGTGAACAAACACGAACCTTCGTATTCGTTTCGTGCGATTGCGATCCTGACCCGTAGGTTCAGATCGAGCCGTCCAGAGGGGATATCTTACGAGCATCGAACCCTGATTTCAAAGCGGCACTGGTCAGAATGCTAGCGCTTCGGAAACAGGACAACTCGGTACTTTTCTACTCGGAATTCAGCCCCAATTTGATCACACAGGATCTTCACAAACTGCGTCATCGTCGCCTTCCTGACGTCAACAGCCACAAGCTTGTCTAAGTCGACACCAGCGGATTTAAGGTCTGAATCGTCCCATTCGACAGGCGTGCCTTGTTCCTTCATCCGCTCGAAAATGGCTCGCGCTGGAACCTGACTTGCGGTCAAGGTGTACGACACGTCATCCATTCGTGTTTTTTCTTGACGTTGGCTTACTTCAGGCTTCCGGCCAAGAGCCAAGTCGCGGATGGCTTCGATCGACTCAACGGTGCCGCTCACTCGCAGGCTACTGCCAGATCTTCTGACCTTCACTCTCGGGAACTGCTGCCCGACAATTTCCAGCAAGTTCGCTGGAGCCTTGGAGGAAACTCGTACTCGTTCCTCAATCGCGACCGATTCTGGTTCCGGGACAGCTTCAATCGCCTTGCCCGCGGGATCGAAACGAAACGTCATCCCAAATTGGATGAGAATCACTGAAACCGCCGTGACACCGTCCGTCTTTGGAAGCGTCGCTGCAGCCCAGAGGTCGTGCGGAATTACTGCCGATTCCTTAACCTGAATTCCTGAGTCCGCCAAAACTTCGTCGAGCACCGTTCGAGGTTCGCTCAGCACTTCCCATCCAAAGTCCTTCTTCTCGCGAAGTGATCGCGCGGACCGAATTTTGCGAGCTTCCTTCTGCCGAAGCCTGATCAAAGTCGCCAGATTCCGCATAGATTCTCGACGACCAACAACAACGACGTTTTCAAGAACCGATACTCCGGCTTCCGCTTCGCTCGCGATCGCCTCAATAGATTCCAGAAGACTGAAAGTTTCGAGTCGAACAGAAATCCGTTGGTCTGGGTCGATTCGGCGATCAATCACAACTGCCACACCACGATCCATCGCAAGTTGCTGAAGCGCATCACGCAGCGAACGATTCGTAATTCGTCCGGTGATAGACTGCTTCAATTCGCGTCCAAACGCCGACCCGGTAAGCCACTCGTTTGCGACCAAGGGGCCTGTCGGAATCAGACACAACATGATGAAACAAGCAACTAAGCGATTGATGTTCCCGCATGGAAAACGTTTCGTCATTCCACGAAGCAATCGGATTGGTGTACCGGTTCGGTGCGATCTCATGCCTTCCATGTTACGATGGTTTCTGTCGCGAAAGTAGTGGGACAACTCGGGAAACCGATCGTTCGATCCAAAGCGAATACGTTTGAGGGAATGAGGTTTTCATGCAGACGACTCAAGCCGTTGGAATCGACCTGGGAACCACTTATTCCTGTATTTCGTATCTCAACGAACACGGCGAACCGGTCACCCTTCCAAATCAAGAAGGCGAACTGGCGACTCCCTCTGCAGTTCTCTTCGATGACGAACAGATCGTCGTTGGAACCGAGGCACTGCGAAACGCCATCGCTCGCCCGCATCGTGTCATCCAAAACGCCAAGCGGTTCATGGGGAACAGCGAAAAGTTCTACATGATCGACGGCAAGAAATACCGCCCGGTCGATATCTCCGGGTACGTTCTGCGAAAGCTATTGGCTGCAGCCGAAGATCGGATTGGGCCAGTAGAACAGGCCGTAATTACGGTTCCGGCCCAATTCAGCGACTCGCAAAGACATGCAACGATTCAAGCGGGGCACCGTGCCGGTCTGCAACGCGTTGACATCATTAACGAACCGGTCGCCGCCGCGCTCTGCTACGTCCTCGGCGGCGAGACGCTGGCGTTTTCTGAGCTGGCCGCTGATCAGCGAATTATGGTCTATGACCTCGGGGGAGGAACCTTCGACCTTTCCATGGTTCGTTACACCCGAGATGAAGTAAGCGTCATTGCGACCGCCGGTGATTTGGAGCTCGGTGGAATTGACTGGACTAAGAAACTGCAAAATGCAATCGCTGATCAGTTTCATAAAGAGTTCAAAGCTGACCCACGGGACGATCCGGAGAGCCTTCAGTTTCTGAGACTCGAGGCCGAACAAACCAAACGCAGTCTTACAGTTCGCCCAAGAGCCGCGATGACGTGTCAGCACGAGGGGCATCGCAAGTCGTATCAGGTCGAACAAAAGCATTTCGAAAAGGGCGAGCAGGTGTCTGTTAACCGCCAGGTCGTGGGGTCGAATCCCACCCGTCAAGGTCGCCATCGTTGTCGAGACCGCAAAAGCCACAGCTGGAACTCCGGGTTTCATGTCGCCCGAACAAGCCAGCAACGCGGAAGGAGCCGGTAAGCCAAGTGACGTCTACGGTTTGGGAGCGATTCTGTACGCGA
>JBGCDN010000074.1:0-7705 GCA_045105495.1 Planctomycetaceae bacterium | reverse complement strand
CCAGCGAGCCCTAGAATCGCATCCTTGATTTCGTTGGTGACGTGCGGAACGACCTGCACGGTCTTGCCGAGGTATTCGCCGCGACGTTCTTTGTCGATGACAGACTGGTAGATCTGCCCCGTCGTGAAGTTGCTTTGGCGGGTGAGTGGGCCACTGGTGAACCGTTCGTAGTGGCCGAGGTCGAGATCAGTCTCAGAACCATCGTCCAGAACGTAGACTTCGCCGTGTTGGTAGGGGCTCATCGTACCCGGGTCGACGTTGATGTACGGATCCAGCTTCTGCATCCGAACCGTGAGTCCACGCTGTTCCAACAACAGGCCAATCGAAGCCGAAGTCAGGCCTTTGCCCAGTGAACTAACAACACCACCGGTAACGAAAATATGCCGCGTCATAGCTGTTCCCTCAGTCCACGCGACATTGGTGTATCCAACATCGCGAAACCTCCGCGCGATGGCGCGGTCGGTGAATGGTATCGACCCGGGAACAACTTTGAAGGGTTCTTCAGAGAGCTCTGGCAAACAATGCCGTGAGGCTGCGGCTAACCAACAAGTTGGTCCGAATCGGCCGCAGTCTGACGTGCGACGAAGCGAGCATAATCGTCGCGCGTGTCGATTCCAACGGACGGCTCGTCCACAATTCCCACCTGCAGCCGAGCTCCTGCTTCTAAAGCTCTTAACTGTTCAAGTTTCTCTAATTGCTCAAGTCGAGAAGGTGGCATCACCGCCAGTTCGAGCAGGAAATCGCGACGGTAGGCGTAGACGCCCAAATGCAGCAGCCAGGGGCTGTCGGGATCACCTGGCTGAAGGTTTCCATCGCGAACGAATGGAATCGGGCTTCGACTGAAGTACATGGCACGACCGGTGTTATCGCAAACCAACTTCACGCAGGACGGGTCAGCCAGAACCTCGGAATCTCGGATCGGTGTGGCGAGAGTCGCCATCTTCGTGTCGTGAGAGGTTGTGATCGCCTCAACTAGCAGATCGATACTCTCGGGGTTGAGATCAGGTTCGTCGCCCTGAATGTTCACGACGAACTGACAGTCTTCTCCAAGACTGCGAGCAACCTCTGCAACGCGATCGGTACCGCTGGGATGCTGTCCCGTAAGCTGAACCTCCGCGCCGAAACTTCGGGCAACGGTGACGATTTCTTCACTGTCAGCCGCGATAACGACTGAGTCGAGCGAACCGGCGTCGCAAGCGACTTCCCATGCGTACTGCAGCAATGGCTTCCCGGTCGCATCAAGCAGGAGTTTCCGGGGCAGACGAGTTGATTGAAGCCTGGCCGGTATCACACCGATGACACTCATACGTAACCTCCTGTCGCGATTCGCCATCCATTGGCATTCGAATGGTACGAGATCCCCGAATCTCGGGCAACGCCCCATTGCGATCGAGACCAGACCACATGACGCCTGATTCGCAAAACCCCATTTGGAAGCGTCAACTAGCGCTCGCAATTTCAATCGGGATGGCGTTCATCGCCATGATCTTGGCCACAGCCGGTTCTGAGATCCTCACTCGGCCACTGTGGATGGACGAGGTTCACACGTGGCTAATCGTCACGGACCCCAGCCTGTCACACGCCATGACCGCGCTTAGCCACGGTGCTGACTTCAATCCTCCGACTTACTACCTAGCTGTCCGAGTCTTCACCGTTCTATTCGGAAGCTCGTTTACAGCTATCCGGTTGTTTTCACTGCTGGCGATGGCTGGCAGTCTCGGACTGATTGCCGCGATGCTCGGACGTCGCTTCGGTTTCGTTGCGTCCGCGGCTGCGACATCAGCGATCGCGATGCAGCCGTTAATCATCCAGCAGGCGACGGAAGGAAGGTTCTATTCGTTCTGGTTTCTGCTGGTCGTTGCCTTTGTCTTCGTCCGGTCGTCGAATGGAAGTGAACTCAAGAGGACGGTTGTCAGTTCTCTTTTTGCAGTTCTTATCTGCACCGTTCATTACTTTGGCGTGTTGTCGCTGGGCCTGATCTTCCTCGTCGATTGGCGCAACCAGGACCGTGAAGCTGGCAGACTGAACTGGTTGAGATTCGCAAGTCCGTACCTCGCCGGTGCTGTTTCCGTTGTTGGGTGCATGGGATTCTATTTTGGCCAGCGATCTTCATTATCTGTGGCAACCTGGATCAGCTCGCCAACACTCGCGCGGACCTATGAGTTCTTCCTGGCATTCTTCCCAATCCTTCCACTGGCGCTAGCGGGGATTGGGTGGCTGTTGTTTCGAAGCGAGGCCACGGACGAAGGAAACGAATCGCACCGATACTGTCTCTCGCTTTCCTGTTTCGGAATGCCAGTCGTGCTGCTTGGGTTCACTCTTGTGCTGCAGCCTGTGCTTGTTGAACGCTACGCGATTGTGTGCTTCGTCGCCTGGCCGGTTGTGATTGCGACAATGTTGAAGAAGGTCAAACCGATGTTCGGAATTGCCTTCATCGCCGTTTGCATTCTGCTTGGTGCAGATACGTCGCGGGATTTGCTTGTCCGCTACCGACAAATCGATACGGAAGCCAAACGGATTGCCTCACGACTTGAATCTGTTTCTGAACCCGTCATTTTCGAAGACCGAATTGAACACTATCCGGCGGTCTTGGGACGGCCGGAGCGATCATGGTTTCTGTTGGACTTCGAGGGCTCGGCAAAAGAGAAGGTCAAACTGCGAACCGTCCAACGCGATGTCGGTCGAGCTGTCAGCAGGTTCTATCCACAGTTTGATGTACGCTCGATGGACCGCCTTGTGAGCGAGGGGCAGCAGTCGTTTGTTGTCGTTCCATACAGAGTGGATCTCGTGGATCACGAATCGGCTGCGGACGAGCGACGACTTCGAGAAGAGTACCCAGAGTTCAACATCAAGCGGATCGCTCGAAGAGTCTTCCGGTTCCAATACCGTGGCCTGCCTGCCGCGGCAAAATGAACTCACGCTGGTGATCGCAGTTGACGGCGCTCACAATGGAACTTCACAGACAAGGAGATCCGCCATGCGTTTGCTTCCAGCCATCCTGCTTCTTGCCACATCGACGACGTTCGCCCAAACAGAGTCCGCCCAGCCGAACGTCCTGAACCTAAGCGCACGGGTGCGGGCTGAAACTTCGAAGGGTTCCGGGCGATACCACACGCTTCACAAACCGATGGCATGGAAGGCGACGGAAACTGCCATCGTCGTTTGCGACATGTGGGACAAGCATTGGTGCCCAACCGCAACGCGGCGTGTTGCCGAGATGGCTCCACGGATGAACGAAGTCATCAAAGCCGCTCGGAAGCAGGGCGTTCTCATCATCCATTGCCCGAGCGACACACTGGATTTCTATGCCGACACACCGCAGCGAAAGCTTGCTCAATCAGCACCCAAGGTAGAAACCAAAGTCCCGCTGCAAGGCTGGTGCAATCTGGATGAGAAGATTGAGGGCAACCGGTTGCCAATCGACGACAGTGATGGCGGCTGCGACTGCACGGACGAGAAATACAAGAAGAACTATCGGGCATGGAGCCGCCAGATTGAAGCGATCGAAATTGCTGACGGAGATGCAATCACAGCCAGTGCCGAAGCCTACTACCTGATGAAACAGCGGGGCATCAACAACGTGATCGTCATGGGCGTGCACACGAACATGTGCGTGCTGGGTCGCCCGTTCTCCATCCGGCAAATGTGTTATCAGGGCCAGAACGTCGTACTCATGCGAGACATGACGGACACGATGTACAACCCGGCCATGGAACCGAAGGTCAGTCACTTCACGGGCACCGACCTTGTCGTTGAACACATCGAACGCCACTGGTGCCCAACGATTACAAGCACTGACATCATTGGCGGAACCGAATTCCGGTTCAAAAACGACAAGCGAAAGCACGTTGTGATTCTCTGCGCCGAACGAGAATACAAGACTGAGGAAACGCTACCGCAATTCGCCCTGAAGCATCTTGGCAAAGACTACCGGGTATCGTTTGTGTTCGCCGATGCCAAGGACCGCAACAAGCTACCCGGCATGGATATTGTAAGAGACGCCGACATCCTGTTCATCAGCGCGCGGCGACGGACGCCATTGAAGTCGCAGTTGGAATTGATTCGAAACCATGTTGAAGCGGGTAAACCGATTGTCGGAATCCGAACAGCGAACCACGCGTTCTGTCTTCGGAAAGGAGAACCGAAAGAAGGACTCGATCAATGGCTTGAATTCGATGCCGAAGTTATTGGTGGAAGCTATACGAACCACCATGGCAACGGCCCGAAGACCGCAATTGCATTAGCCGAAACTCACTCGCATCCCATCATGAAGGGTATCGACGCAAAGAAGCTGACGGGCAACGGTTCGCTGTATATCGTGAGCCCCTTGATGAAGTCAGCTACACCGTTGTTGATCGGTTCAATTCCCAACAAGTCACCGGAACCGATCGCATGGACCAACAAAACGAAACACGGCGGAAAAGTGTTCTATACATCGCTCGGCCACATCGACGATTTCAAGCAGGCCGATTTCAATCGCCTGCTAAAGAATGCTGTTGACTGGGCAGCAAAACAAGATCTGTGATAGTGAGTCACGGTGCGCTCAGGCCAAGGAAGCTAAGACATCAGTTCTTCGAAGGGATACTTTGAAACACGGACGACTACGGGACCGCCTGGAATTTCTTCCTCACGTCATTTTTCTTGGGGGCATTCTGTATTTCATGCCCAAAGAAGTCGCGGTGGCATGGTTCGGTCCGCTGTTCATCATCTTTATCGGGCTGATACTTTTCTCACGTGTCATTACTTCGCCTTGGCGTTTCGGCTTGCCGATTTACGGCCTTTCTATCGGCGGAGGGATTCTAGCGAACGCTGCTTTCGGGTTCTCAAACCAAGAATCAGCCGAGCTCGCCGGCATCACAATCCCATTGTGCTCAACGGTGCTGATGGGACTGGGGCACGCTTTCGCTTCGTTGGTTCTCAAGCGGCGAAGCAGGACGATCGATGGCCTGAGCAGGTTCGCCACAGTGTCTGGAGGCATCGCCCTTGGCGCTCTTGCTGGCGCGCTTCTGGGGGCGTTGATCTACTACCTCGAAGACTTTGGTGACATCGTCGATCTTTTGACTGATCGTGGTGACGAGTTGGTCATCACGACTTCAACGCTGCTGGGCATGTTGCTCGGTGGATATCTTGCCGCAACGCTCCCGGCCAGTGCTTCTCGTTTGCCAGACGAATCGTAACTCCGTTTGGGACACACGGCCCGTTGAGCCTGATCCGCGAGCGTTGTGCCGGAATCAGAACGGCAAGTCGTCTTCATCAACGTCGGCCGGAGGATCAGCTGCCTTCTTCGTCGCTTTTTTCTTCGTCTTCTTTTTGGCGGCTGTCTTTTTCTTCTTCGCAGTCTTCTTCTTGCTCTTGCCGCCGTCTTCCGTTTCGTCTGTTTCCTCGGCGTCGTCTTTAGCTCCGGCCTTCTTTTTGGTCGCCTTCTTCTTGCGTTCCTGGAATTCGAAACCAAGCTTTCCGGTCTCTCGATCCAGTGTCAGGAACGCTGCAAACGGACGGCCGCGTTTGGAGATGAAACCCTGTATCAGATCTGTCTTACCCTCAACGAACAGCTTCAGGGCCTGCTCGGACGGAACTTCGTTTTTCAGGATCGTCTTGCTAATCCGAACACCACGTTCATCCTTCTTTGTCGCCATCTTCGGACAAAGATATGCACTGGCGGTTTCGTAGACTTTCACCAGATCTGCAGATCCATCAAGAACCGGTGCTTCGCATAGCAGCAAGTCGTCGCTTAGGTTCTTGAGTTCTTCTTCGCGTTCTGAATCGCCTTCGAAGATAAAGCCAACCTTCCAAGCCTTCTTGGGCTTCTCGAGCTTAAGCTCAGCGGTGAACGGTTGGCCGAAACGGTTCTTGAATGTCTCGATCGGCCCGACGACCTTGCTATTAATCAGCTCTTTCGCCTGCGCTTCACTTAGTTCGTGGCTGGCGTGGTACTTCTTTAGTTTGAACGTGCATTCTGGATTCTTGCATTCGAACAGGCCATCGGTCTGTTTGAAGACCGTACTTGCACATTCCGGGCAGGTGGCTTCGATGTCCGGGTAAACTTGGTTGACCAGTTCCTCAGTGAAGTCTTTGGTTTGCTGAACGATCTCTTTGGTGAGAACCTTGATCTCTTCCATAAACTGATCGCGGTTCAGTCGGCCGGCTTCCATCTCCTTCAGTTTGTGTTCCCACTCGCCGGTCATCTCTGGCTTACCAAGTCCATCGATACCAATGGTCTCAAGCAAATCAACCAGGGCCAGCCCTTTGTTGGAGACGACAAGTTCTCTGTAGTTCAGCTCGTTGCGAAACAAGTACTTTTGGCGAATAAGACCTTCAATAATGTTCGCTCGAGTGGCCGGAGTACCCAGCCCACGTTCGCTCATTGCTTCACGTAGTGCTTCGTCTTCGACTCGCTTGCCAGCCGTTTCCATTGCCGAGAGCAACGTCGCATCCGTGTACCGCGCGGGTGGCCGCGTTTCCTTCTCCTGGATCTCGATGGTATTCACTTTTGAACTCTCACCGCTGGTCGCGGCAGTGAGTTCGTCTTTGCCGGAACCGACACCGGGCTTCTTACCATAGACTTCAAGGAAGCCCGGCTTCACAAGCACCTTACCGGTCGTGCGGAAGACATCTTCATCAAACCGCGTTAGCCGGGTTGTGTCTTCCCACTCAGCCGATGGGTAGAAAATCGCGAGGAACTTCCGAAGAACCAGCTCGTAAAGTTTTTTTGCGTCTGCATCGAGACTTGGAGGTGGCAGCTTGCCTGTTGGGATGATGGCAAAGTGATCGCTGACTTTAGACGTGTCGAACACACGTTTGCCCGGCGTCTTGATGCGGTCGTTATCAAGGATCCACTTGGAGTACTGCGAGAACTGGTCACCAAAGGCGGCGTTACTCTTGCCCTTCGCAAACCCGGTTAGCGTCTTCTTGACTTCGCTAACGTAGTCTTCTGGGAGGTATCGCGAGTCTGTACGGGGATAAGTGAGAACCTTGTGCCGATCGTACAATGCCTGAGCCAGCTGCAGAGTTTTCCGAGCGCTGAAGCCCGATTGCCGTTGGAGGGTGGTTAGGTCGAAGAGTCGGTCCGGGCTCTCCTTGCGCGGCTTCTTGGTCTCATCAATGACACCCTGCTTACCTTCGACTCGAGCCTTCACGGCGTCGGCTTGTTCTTTCGACCAAATTCGTTCGGCCTTCAGTTGGTTGTCGTTTTCGTCCCTCTTAAAGTTCTCATCCAGCCATCGGCCTTCGTACTCGCCGTTGGCAATCTGGAATTTCCCATGCACTTCGAAGTACTTCTTTGACTCAAACGCACGTATCAATTTTTCTTTTTCGGCAAGGATCACCAGTGTCGGCGTCTGTACTCGGCCCGCCGTGGTGACATTGAAACCACCGTGCCGCGAATTGAACGCGGTGAGAGCCCGAGTTCCGTTCAGGCCGATAAGCCAGTCGCTCTCTGATCGACACATGGCTGCATCGGCGAGATTGTGCATTTCTGAATCGCTGCGGAGATCGTTCCAAGCCTGAACGATGGCCGTATCAGTCATCGATTGCATCCACATCCGCTTGACTGCGGGGGCGTTCCGCAAGTCAGCCAGCTTCAGGACGTAGCGGAAGATGAGTTCACCCTCTCGCCCCGCATCACAGGCGTTCACAACAGTGGTCACGCCCTTTTTCTTCAGCAGTCGGACCAGCAGCTTGTATCGCGATTCGTTTCGCTCGATGG
>JBGCDN010000073.1:0-2910 GCA_045105495.1 Planctomycetaceae bacterium | reverse complement strand
GTCGGGCCGTTTGACGACCAACTCCTCGTCGTCGAGCTGCGCTTTGAGCGAGCTGAATCCTGGCCACTCGTGGGCGCGGGCGACGAGGTGATCGTTCACAGCGTTGGTGAGCGAGTAGATCATCTTGTCGAAGACGGCACCGTCGTCGCACAGTTCGACGACGCTGGCTTGCTCGGGTTCGAACAGGCTGCCCCAGCGCCCGAAGTGGCAGTTGAGCACTTTGGCCAAGTGCTTGTGAAACCTTGCGAGAAAGATCGGGTAGGTGCCATCGGGATCGAAGATCCCGTAGTGTGAGTGGTTGCTCATGGTGAAGAACCACAAGAGCTCGATGCTGTTGTCGTGATGAGCAGCGGCTTCGGCGAGACAATAGAGCACGGCTTGGTTCACTCGTTTGCTAGGCCGGAGCAGAAACTGCCGGCGAACGCAGCGGCGAGTGACCAGGTAGATGCGGCCTTCGGGAACAGGACGTGGGTATGCCATCTCACTTCCCCATCGCGAAACCCCTGCAGCTTGTTGCATAGATTCTTCCGTTCGAAGATCTCTAAACAGTAAACTCCGCGCCCGCCGTCACTGCCGATTGCGGGTATCGCTACGACCTCGCAGGCGAGCTCGTCGAAACCACGGACAAGAGCCGTGGCACCACGAGCTACCGTTACGATCCGGTGGGCCAACTGCTCGCGATGGTGCCGGCGCAGGCACGCGAAGAGCTGTTCCGGTTCGATCCGCGGGGCAACATTCACGAAGCGGATCTGCAGCGGCGGGCGTGGGGTGACACCGAAGTTGCCGGCGGTGCCCGCGCGTCAACGCCGCTGAGATTTCAAGGCCAGTACGCGGACGATGAAATCGAGCTGCGGTACAATCGCTGGCGTTACTACAAAGCCGTTGGGCACACGCCCGATGCATGTGCCGGGGGGCCGTCAGCAGGAGGAAAAGCGATGGCACTCGACTCGAAGGTCAATTCCAGTGTTGGCGGTCAGGTTGGGAGCCTGGAGCCTGAACAGACATACAACCGTGTGGAACTGGAGCCTGCTAAAGCGGCGCGACTTACCAGGTAGCTTCGGAGAAGGTTAACTATGGCGGCCAAAATATACGGAAACTTTCTACAGGCGATCAAGCAGGCGAGCCGCGTCAAGCGTCTCTGGGTTTACATTTCGTCTCGCCGCACACGTGTGCCGGACGTGAGCCAGTTCCCGAACCTCGAAGAACTCTGGATCCGAGGAAACACCAAGCACATCGACACCTTTCCTTGCGAGGTGTTTTCCTGCGGCGAGCTCCGACTACTGGGGCTCCAGGGCTCGAGCGTCACGATGATCCCGAAGGGAATTTCAGCGCTCACCAAGCTGCAGCAACTGGTTCTGATGGGGAATCAACTCACCGCATTGCCCACCGATCTCGGTCGGCTGTCTGACCTTCGTCATCTGAATGCGTCGGTCAACAAGATCGAGCGGTTACCCCGCCACTTCGGAAATCTGGAACGGCTGGAGATACTGAACTTGCACACGAACAAGCTCCGATCTTTGCCCAACAGCGTCTACAAACTGACAGAACTGCAACATGTCGAGTTGCAGCTTAACGTCCTCCGACGGCGTCCAAAGAAGCTGCTGTGCCTACCAAAACTCAAGCATCTCCACACCGACTTCAAAGGTGTTGGTCGGTTCGAATGAAGATCCGAGCAGCCCAGACCGAGGGTGATCGTCAAAATGCGACGATCCGCAACCACACTGGGACGCCTGTTCTTGTACTCGTCAGAACCGTTCGGTCCGGAGTTACTTTTCGGCGACAGGGAATTCCCGCAGCTTCGCAATGTGACCGTGCCGCGGTTTGCTGAGCATCGTGAAGCGTGGATCGACTGGGCGGTTGCGCATCCAACCCTTGGGGTGAGCTTCGTGGACATCGACGAAGATGAGCCAGCGCCGGAAGTGATCGAGGTTCACAGGGGCTTGATGATTCTGAAGGTTCGTAGTGGGCGAAAGTGGGTGATGGAAGTTGCCGACGATTTCGCCGGGCTATTGGAGTTCGATGGCAACAACGGGGATGTTGAAGATCGGGTGCGTGAACACATGCCCGAGCTCGGACCGGACGAGCTGTCGTCGGAATCGGACACGCTGATCTTTCAAGCGCGGAACAAGACGCTGGTGAAGAAGTTCATCGATCGCGTGTTCGAGATCTTCAAGTCGGAGGGTTGAGATCTGGTGTGGCACAACCTCGATCTAACATCTCAGACCGAGGGTGATTGCTAAACTGTGCTCGACGGAAACATCGGGTACGACGCGCCGCGAGGAGGCAACAGTCCGGCGAATGAGGACGAGCGCGTTTAGATACAATGGCGGCCCAGGAACCTTTGAACTGTTCCTTGTGAACTGCACTGTGGAGGGGATTCTGCAACGAATCGACGAACGTTTGGCGACGACGGTTACTCGATTCGGTGCAACTGGCTACGCACGGCATGGATGGGCGACGGAGGGCGACCTTCCACCACTCGGAAGCGTTGGCGAACTGGTTGCGTTCTTTTCAGAGCAGGGGGAAATCGGTGTGCTCGAACTTCAAGTTGAGGTCGACGCATTGGGTATGTTCGAGTGTTGGGGTGACAGCGGATGCCACATCGTCGTGCGCTCGATTCGTCGGTTTGTGTCCATCGCAGCGATCGCCATGCCGTCGTCCGTCGTTGGCAAGCTTGTGGATCAGCTGATGAACCATCCGGGAGTTTGGCTTTCAACCAACGCACGCTCCACTAGCGACCCAAACAAGCCGTACCGAGGGGGATAGCGCTGGCCAGTTTGTGAGCTGGTTGGCGTTCCTTCAACGCTTGTGTGCGTGCTGCTCTACCGGTGGGCACGTCGTTTGGCGAGGGCTTCACGCTCTCGACGATTGAAAAGATGCAGAGACGAGTGCGCACGCACTCGGTGCCTT
>JBGCDN010000072.1:0-5344 GCA_045105495.1 Planctomycetaceae bacterium | reverse complement strand
GAATAACAACAGCAGAGACCAACGAAGAACGCGACGCAGCAGCGATCGAACAACCGTGAAAGCACGCGAGACATCTGTGATCTCCAGGCGAAAGCGGGGAGGTCAATGATATCGACGCTTCCTACTTCCGTGAACCTGCCTGAAGAGTCTGAAAGCTTGTTCCATTTGGGCGCAAAAAAAGAGGGGAACCGACAGATGGTCCCCCTCTTCGTTTACATCAGCTTTTTGACCAGATAAAGCTACGCGCCGAAGCTCTTCACTTTTTCCATCATGGCATCGATTGCTGGTTTCAGAATCGCTTCAACACCAGGTACCTCTTTCGCCTTGTCGAACGCCATCACCAACCGAGGCAGAACTTTCTCCGTGATGTATGCAACGACACCAGTCTTTGCGGCGTCCGGCAAACCACCGAAGCCTTCGGACATACCACCGAGACTCTCAGTCAATTCACCCAGCTTGGTAACAGCCGCTGTCGCGCCGGCTTCGTCTTCAATTCCGACCAATGTGTCTTCAGCACCAGAGAAGATGTCTTTGAACTGGCCGGCCATGTCGCCCAGACCTTCGATGGCGGCGAATCCGGTTGCTTCAGGTGCAGCCGCTCGAGGAGGACCACCGCCTGCGCCGGCCACACGAAGATTCTTTGGCCTGGCCGTCGCCTCTGAACCATCAGGGTCTTGATTCAAACTGCCAGCCGTCATGAAGACGTAGCCCATATAACCAGCTGCGACCAACAGGATTAGCGGGATCAGAAGCTTGAGAATGCTACCGCCCTCTTTCGCAGCCGCAGTCGCCTCAGAAGCCACATTGCTTGCCGCACCAGAAACCGCAGACTTCGCACTTTGAGCCGCATCAGTCGCGGCAGCTCCAGCTTTGCTAAACAGATTGTCGCTCAAGCCAAGAGCACCCGTCATGCCGTCTGGCATCGCTGACCCGATGTTCTCTTTCTGAGACATCAGCATCGACGCAAAACCTCCGGCATCCAGCCCTTGCGATTTCTTCATCTTGCCCAGGAAACCCATTACCAAAGGAGCGAGCATGCCGAGCATTTTCAGGATGGAACCCGACTTCATACCGGAAGCACCACCGAGCAAATCGCCAATGCCGCCCAACTTGTCACCGAACAGACTTCCAAGGATGCTGGTTCCGCTGCTGGCGACTTCTTCTTGCTTGTCTCCACCGAAGATGTCACCAATGGAATCCAAAAGACCACCGTCGTGCTGATCCAGCTGCTTTGACAGGTCGTCCGCCCCTTGCGGAGTTGATGCCTTGCCAAGAATGCCTCCAAGGATCGACCCTAGCATGCCGTCCATCGCTCCCTTGGTCGCGTCTTCGGATTCGCCAAGCGCTCCACCCAACTTGCCGGCAATCTGCGAGCCAAGCTGGTCTTTCAGCATATCCATGATGTTCATTGCGGTGTTTCTCCGATGTGATTTTGAATTTGTTTTGCCCAGCGTATCTATAACGCGATTCGATCGCCACGCAACCGATCGGCGAGGCGAACAAGCCCTGAATCGACGCATTCTGCTGGAATCGTCAGGGGCAGCAACCAGTCATTGTACGACCGCCGGCTCGGGCTCCGTTGGACAGTTGACAGTCCGACAGGTCATTTCCCGAATTTTCGGGAACGCTGACTGGACTTCATACTTCTAAGAACTGGTTGTCACAGCAAATGTCACGGCCTCACGTAGTTTCAACAGTGCGAAAAAGGAACACCATGAGTCGAACATCCACATTGGCTGCCACGTTGCTGCTTCTCGTCACAAGTTCCGCTTTCGCACAAGTAGTCGTCGTACGGGACCGCACCACGATTTCGCGGCCGCCATCTGGTTCGCAGTATCGTATTAAGAACGTGGATGTGAACGCCACGATTCGTGATCAGGCGGCCGAAGTGCAAATGGCTCAGGTCTTTGAGAACCAAAGTAGCCGAACTATTGAGGCTCAGTTCATTTTCCCGCTGCCAGCAGATGCTGCAATCAGCAACCTAACCCTGCTGGTCGATGGCAAGGAACTCACCGGCGAGCTCAAACGAAAAGAAGAAGCTCGCAGGATCTACGAGAACATCGTGCGTCAACAAAAGGACCCGGCACTGCTGGAGTACATTGGGCACGGGATCTTTAAAACCAGTGTGTTTCCAATTCCACCACGCGCGGAACGGCGAGTCGAAATTCGGTACACGCAGCTACTGAAGAAGGAAAACGGGCTCGTCGATTTCACACTACCGCTAGGTACGTTCAAGCACACACTTAGCCCAATTCAAGACACGACAGTCCGCGTGCGAATCAACACCACAGAACCACTGAAGACGGTCTACAGCCCAACTCACGACTTCACCATTACCCGCCCCGACGAAGACCGCGCGCGGTGTGAATTGAAACTGAAGGGGGTTTCGACGCCCAACGATGTCCGGCTGATGTTCGGAACCAAAAACGGCGACGTCGGGATGAACCTGATTAGCTATCGACCGGACCCAAACAAGCCGGGCTACTTCCTGCTTCTCGCCAGCCCAAAGGTGAAAGCAAAGAGGAAAACGCGAATCCCGAAGACAGTCCTCTTCGTGGTCGATAAGTCGGGCAGCATGTCCGGCCAGAAAATCGATCAGGCGAAGGCATCTCTGACCTACATGATTAACAAGTTGGGAGCCAAAGACACATTCAACATCGTATCGTATTCCACCGATGTCGAACTGTTCCGCGAAGAACTGGAAGTCGTTAACGACGACACTCGCAAAGCAGCGCTCGCATTTGTCGACGACATCTACTCAGGCGGCGGAACCAATATCGACTCTGCCCTCGCTGCAGCACTGAAACAGCTCAAAGATAAAAAACGCCCCAGCTATGTCATGTTCATGACCGACGGGCTTCCGACGGTTGGAACGAAGGACGAAAAACAAATCGCCACGAACGCAAAGCGTCTAAACGAAGTCAACGCACGGATCTTCAACTTTGGCGTTGGCTATGACGTAAACAGCAGGCTGTTGGATCGTCTCTCGCGAGACAACAGAGGAACCTCAATCTTCGTCAAGCCAAATGAGGACATCGAAGTTGCATCGACCAGTCTTTTCAAGAAGGTCAGCTCGCCCGTTCTCACCAGCCTGACGGTCAACATTACCCCCGAAGCCCACGACGACGACACGAAGCCTGTCCAACGCGTCTACCCCCGCGAGATGACTGATCTCTTCCGGGGCGAACAGCTTGTCATGGTCGGACGATATAAGACTTCGGGACCAACGCTGGTTGTCATGACGGGCGATGTCAATGGAAAGCAAAAGACCTTCAAGCTCGATGGGAACCTGGCAACGAAGTCATCCAGCGACAGAAACAGCTACGTCGAAACACTCTGGGCAACGCGTCGGATCGGAGAACTTATCGATCAGCTTGACCTCAATGGTCGCAACCAGGAACTCATCGACGAACTTGTCGCACTCAGCTTACGGCACGGAATCATGACGCCATACACTTCGTTCCTTGCAGACGAAAACACACAGCTCACTGATCGTGGTCGAATCCAACGAGCAACCAGAGACCGCTTGGAAAACCTCTCCGCCTCTAGTGGCGCGAGTGGTTTTGGGCAACGACGATTCAAGAGGTCACTGCAGAACTCATCGAACATGTCTGGACTAAATCGCGGCGGTGGTGGACTGGGGCTCCCATCGGAAGCATCCGATACCAATGCGTTCTCCTTCAAGCGTCCAGCCCCTGCCAGAGGAACGACCTCTGAGAAGCAATCGAAGAGCGAAGCAACAGCGCCTCGGCTTCGTCGCATCGGAGCCCGCACGTTCTATTGGAAACAAGGAACATGGGAAGATTCAGCGCTGGCTGACGCTGAGCTTCGAAAGCAGAAAGCTATCGAGATCGAACAGTTCAGTCCCGAGTATTTCGAACTGGCCTCGAAGGACAACGGGAAGTGGAGCAAGTTCCTCACACTGAAAGAACCGATCGATGTCATTCTCGCCGGCAAGCGATACCGAATCTTGCCACAGAAACAGAAGCCTGCGAAGTAAACGGCTGGAAACCGAAGTCCGGTGCCCTCGGATGGATCATGGAATAGACTCTGTGTATCCATCCACGCCGTCGAGACGAAAAATGCCTGCTTACAAGACCGCCAACTTCGCTGATATCGCTGGAGTCCCCTGCCCTTGCGGTACGGCTCGACGCGCCTTCGCGGGCGAACCTGCGTTCCCCGGAACCTTGCATGTCACAGAAATCGCTGAAGACGCCAGGCTGCACTACCACAAGACGTTAACCGAAACCTATTACGTCCTCGAGTGCCAACCCGACGCGAAGATGGAACTCGACGGCGACATCATTGACCTCAACGTAGGCAAAGCCGTCGTCATCCCGCCGGGCGTTCGTCACCGAGCCATCGGAAAGATGAAAGTTCTCATCGTCGTCCTTCCCGAATTCGACCCAACCGACGAATGGTTCGACTAGGCAACGTTCCGTTGTATCGGGTGCGGCGGCGATGTTGAGTTCATGCCTCGGGAAGGGTCTCGCCGCGAGTACGGTTTGGTTGCACGAGAAGCCATCTGGGAATGGTGAGCAAACTACTCGGCAGTAGATCATTCCGCTGCAAGTAGAAATTCAAGAACCTTATCCAACCCGCTGGACCAACTACGCCAGTCGGTTGAATCATTCACTTGCCGCGAAGTCACTGTCAGCTTCTTATTCTTCGCGATCCCGTCCGCAAGGTTCTTTCCGATCGTGCGGATGTCCCAGTTCTCGTGTGGGTTGTGCATATCAAAGCTGCCCCATTCGATGTAAACGCGGAGCGGGCGATCAAGCTTCTCAAACAGCCCAATGAGCTGGGCCTGTCCTTCATCAAAAACCAGCGGTGACTGAGCACTCACCGCAGAAAACAGTTCGCTCTGCGAAGCGGCCAAAGCCAACGCTGTCGCACAGTTGAAGCCGGTTCCGTAACTAACTCGACCAGACCGATCCGCGACTGTTCTGTAGGTCTTGTCGATGAATGGAACCACTTGCTCTGCAATCACCTGCGAAGGATCAGCCGTCCGCGCCATCGGATTCGATGTATCCTGAAGGAAAACCATGATTGCTTCACGCTTCTTCCCGCCCGTGGAAAAGATCGCGTCAGCAACCTTCTCAATTCTCCCAAGCGTCCGAGCACCGCGACCGTCCTGAATGTAGACAACCGGGTAGCGAGCATCCGACGCTTCGTAAGACGGCGGCAGGTAAACATCCACTGGCCGTTTCGCATTTTTCGGGTCGGCAGCCGGAATTTCGCGAGACACGATTCTGCCCTTTAATGGCTGATCCAGCGACGACAAAAACGCTGGCTGCTTCCATCCGGGCATCGCGAACCAACACATTTTGAGCGGCTTTTCCTT
>JBGCDN010000071.1:0-2911 GCA_045105495.1 Planctomycetaceae bacterium | reverse complement strand
GGGTTCAGAGTGAGGGTTTATGAAGCGCGATGCTACGGTCGATCGCGAGACTGTACATTGGAAGATGCCGGAGTGGTCTCGCCATGGGATCTGCGAAAGCCTGAAGACTTTCAGCTTGAAGCCGCAGGTCAGGCCAATTCTTCCAACCTTCAATTCAAGAGCAGGGACGCCTGTTGGCTGCTATCGCTAGCCACCAACGGCGGCAACACGATCAGAATTCGGTGTCTCCGGCGACGATGGCCCTGAGTTAGCCATGGGGTCGGGATAGCCGAAACGGTCGAAGGCAGGTCGGCATTCATGATAGACACGTTCCATCCAAGCGGTGTCTTTGTCGAAACGATTCTTTTTGTATCGCTTCATCGCCGCAATTTCAGGAGCGATCACTTCGCGAGCAGGTTCGAAGTCGCCAAGGTTCAAGGCCTCGTAGCTCTTTTCGATTTCACCCATTGGATCCTGTTCGAGTGATTCAAAACGAAGTTCGTGCAGATTGCCTTCAGGAATCAGCTTGTGATCTCGCTCGTAAACGTCGTAGCCGAGGTTGAAGGTTCTGATCGCTTCGTCTTCATGCCCGAGCAATTTGCTCCGACCAAATTCGCCTTCACGAACCATTGTCTTGCGCAAATGCACGACTGAATTACAAACGTTGTATGGGTTCCGATAGATGTAGAGGAACTTGGCGTTTGGATACAAATCCAGCAGATACGGAATCCGCAGAGTGTGTCCCGGCGACTTCATCACAAGAGGCTTCTTGTATTTGTAAGTCAGCTTCCGGATGAGTAGTTCCAGCGAGTCTTTCCAAAGCTGAATCTGCTCCGGTGGTGCTCCGGCGAAATCGTAGGTGTGGTTGGTTTGCTTGAAGTCGCGAGTCAGCGCGGTGATGAGGTAGGGAGAGAGCAACGACATTGTTGCCATTGCGAATTCGTCTTCCTGCGGAAGGTCCCACCCAAACCGCACGTTGTCCATTGGCCGAGTTTTCGGCAGCATGAACGCGGTCATTCGGGGAGAGTACATTCCGGTGAACAAGAAGTGCGTCGGGAACAACATCTCGTAAGAGTTGGGGAATGCGACGCGAGGATCTTTGGCCATTAAGTTGTGCAGCAACGTTGTGCCACTTCGCCAGAAGCCAATGATGAACAGCGGCGGATCCTCGACCTTTGTTTCCTTGACCTTCCGCGAAAAGAACAGATCCTCGACGAAAGACATCACCGAGTTGTGAGCACACATTGGGGGCAAAAGCGCGATCTTCAACGCTTTCGACCAATGCATCGGCGGTCGCTGTGCAAGCAATTTGCACATCGGTAGGAAGTTCATTCCATGCCAGAGGCTGATAGGCCCTTGGCTGGAACTCTTTGGCTTAGTTGGCTTTGTGCTCGCCATCAAATCTTCCACGGCAGGAATGCAACGCTGCGGTTTGGGCGGGATTAAGAACCGTCGTTAATCCTGCCATCGACTCCACAGATCCTGTGCACCAGATTTTTGCATCATGGCACGCAACTGTCGATGCGGTAATCTGTGAGTAATAGGTTATTCTTGAGGGGTGCGACCGCGAAGACCCCGCAGTCACCGGCGATTCCAGCCGTTCTCTTTGCTCTTGAACCAAGAATGAGAAAGTTCAAGCTGACTGGACAGCTGACAATAACAGCATGCACATGTTGAAAGCCGCATGTGCAGTCACCACGGCAAGATAGCTGTTTGTCCGGTCGTAGAGGACCCCAAGAACGATAGCCAGCGGTATCAGTCCAACCATTGCTGGCCAACCGTGTACGAAACTAAACGCAACGGCAACGACAACGATCGCAGTGTTCCGATTCACAAGTGAACGTAACCATCCCTGCAGAACCACACGGTAAATCAATTCTTCCAGAAGTGGTGCCGCAACAACCGCAGCGGCTCCAACCCACAGCACAACGTCCGGAGACTTCTTCTTTCCAACCAGCTCTAAAAGTGCGTGTGACGATTCCGGCATCTCAACAAGTTGGCTTAGCCCAAACTGCACGACTAACACGGGCCCGATACTGGCCACAAAGCCGGCAAGTCCCAGCGAAATCGCACGCATGGCAGGCAGATGCTTTTTGCCAGCCGCTTTGGCTTCGTCGGAAGTCTTAACACCCAGGGAATAGACGGCAGCCAGCCCGAACGCCAGGAAACCACTCTGCATTACACTCTTGCGGACCGTATCGACATCAACTCTCGGACCAGCTTCTTTCGTCGCGACGTCTACTTCGTCTGGCGGAGACAACTGTGATGCCAGCGATACAACTTGGGTTCCGAGACTCACAATCAACCAGAGTACGGCGAAGGCAATCGCGACAAGTGGAACCGTTTCGACGGCTCCCGCTTCTACGACCACCGGCTTCGATCGCATCTTGCGCAGCGCGACCCAGGTCCATACGAGTGAACTGAGAATCACGAACAAACTAAGGATCTTAACTTCCACGTCTCACACGGTAGGCTTCGGAAGCGTTTCGGTCGAGTGTGTCGCGGAGTATCATCGCGGCAAACAATGCACTTTGCGATAAGTCCCGCTTGCCGGGAAGGACTAGAGGCAGATGAATCTTCTTCAGGAAATCGTCGCGCGAAAACGCAAAGAGATCGCCCAGCGACGATTAGATATGCCGCTGAAAACACTCGAATCGATGCTGGAGCATGCCCCCAAACCCAGAGGTTTTGCGGATGCGCTTGAAGAACCGGGGCTGCGTTTGATTGCGGAAGTGAAGAAGGCATCCCCATCTGTCGGGCTGATTCGTGAAGACTTCGATCCCGTCAGGATTGCGACTAGCTATGAAGACCACGGAGCCGCATGTCTGAGCGTTCTTACTGATGAACCTGGCTTCCAGGGAACACTGGAGCATCTTGTTGCAGTTCGCGAAGCTGTTTCGTTGCCGGTTCTGCGAAAGGACTTCATCCTCGA
>JBGCDN010000070.1:0-11302 GCA_045105495.1 Planctomycetaceae bacterium | reverse complement strand
CGGCATGCCGATCACTCCAGACGAAATCGAGATCTGCCACGGCGGCTTCGTTGCGATCGGGAACTTCGACGGAGTCCACCGCGGTCATCAACGCATGGTTGAAGTGCTTACCGAGCGAGCCAAAGTGGCTGGTTCTCCTTCGATTGTCATGACGTTCGATCCACCCCCTGTTGCTCTTCTTCGCCCGGACCGTGTTCCCCCCAGTTTGACGACGATTCCGCGCCGAACCGAACTGTTGAAGCGGTACGGCGTCGATCATGTGGTTGTTTGGCCAACCACTCCCGACCTGCTGAATCTGACGCCTCGCGAGTTCTTCGACGAGATCATCCTTAGCCGGATCAGGGCGAAGGGTATGGTCGAGGGGCCAAACTTCTTCTTCGGAAAGAACCGGTCCGGCAACGTCGATACGCTGGCCGAATTCTGCTCGGCGGCAGGTTTGGTGTTTGAGGTGGTTCAGCCGGTTCGCGATGGCGAGGCAATGGTTTCGTCGAGCCGAATACGAGAGCTGGTTGCTGCGGGGCAGTTGGACGAAGCCATCGAGATGCTGGGGCATGCCTACCGGATTGGCGGCAAGGTTGTGCATGGGGCTCAGCGTGGACGAACCATCGGGTTCCCGACCGCGAACCTCGACGCAATTGAAACTCTGTGTCCGGGAGCCGGCGTTTACGCTGGTTTCTGTGAGGTTGAAGGACGACAATACGCAGCCGCGATCAATATTGGAAAGAATCCAACATTTGAAGATCGCACGGTGAAGGTCGAAGTTCATTTGATCGATTTCGCCGGGGACCTGTATGACCAATCGCTCAATGTCGATTTGCTAAGCCGAGTTCGCTCGGTTGAGACTTTCGATTCTGCCGAGGCCCTTCAGGTCCAGATTCGAAAAGACGTTGAATCGGTTCGTGAGATCTGTGCTGTGAAAGCCAGCCAATCGACATAGCCGACGGGAAGAAGTATGGCAGTCGATTGGAAACCACTTGGTGAGATTATCTCGAAGAACGAACGATTCGTTCTTACGAGCCACGTCCGCCCCGATGCCGACGCGCTCGGGTCGGAATTGGCAATGGCCAACATGCTTGAGTCTCAAGGGAAGCAGGTGGTGATCGCGAATGCCTCCGCCGCTCCGCCGAACCTTGGGTTCCTCGACCCGGATGGCCGTGTGAAACGGTTGGGCGACAGCGTGACTGCTGAAGAGGTTCTTGATACCGACGTCCACATGGTCCTCGATACCAGCGCGTGGGCGCAGCTTGCGAACATGGGCGATGTTCTTCGCAAGACGTCGGCGCAGAAGGTGGTGATCGATCACCATGTGAGCTCTGACGACCTTGGGGCGATCGAGTTCAAAGATACAACAGCTGAAGCAACCGGCACGCTGATGCACCAAATCGGAATCGCGCTTGATCTGCCGATTTCGAAGGAGACGGCGGAGTTCATCTTTTGTGCGATGGCAACGGATACAGGTTGGTTTCGGTTCCCATCAATTAATTCCGACACGATGCGGATTGTCGCCGATCTGATGGATCGAGGTGTGGAGCCGCACGTTTTGTACGGAAAACTGTACGAACAAAGTTCGGTCGAGCGCCTGCATCTGCGAGGCCGCGTTCTATCGCGGGTCCGTGTTGCGTGTGATGGATTGCTGGGCTTTACAACGGTCGAGCTGAAAGACTTCAAAGCAAGTGGAGCCAGTCCTGTCGATACCGAGGGGCTTGTGAACCAGTGCATGACGATTACGGGAACGCAGGCAGCCTTTACCGCTGTCGAACAACAGAACGGTCGTGTTAAAATAAGCTTCCGCAGTCGGCCCGGTGTCGATGTGTCGCAGCTGGCCGAGCAGTTTGGTGGTGGCGGTCACAAGCAGGCATCGGGGGCGACTTTGCCCGGACCGATCCGGGTTGCGGTGAGTAAAGTTTTGAGTGGCTACGAGCAATTGCTCGGATGCAAAACCGAAGCAGCTGAAGAGACAGCATGAACAACGAAGTTGAGTCCTCGCAGACCGGGCCGCCGATTGAGCGGCGTGGCTTGCTGAAGTCGATGGTTACGTCCATTCTCGCCGGAGCGGTAGGTGTGATTCCGCTGGTTCCGGGTCTTGCGTTCTTTCTTGATCCACTGATCCGCAAAGGTGAAGGCGGGAAGACTGGCGGCGGCGCCAAGAAAGATGCCGACGGCTACATCCGCATGGACATTGGGTTCTCTGCTTTGCCGGAAGATGGAACGCCTCAGCAATACACCGTCTACGACGACAAGCAAGATGCATGGAACCTATTTCGCGCAGTACCGATCGGCAGTGTTTGGCTCAGGCGAATCGGCCAGCAGGTCATCGCGTTCAATACAGTCTGTCCGCACCTTGGCTGTGCCGTCGGGCATCGACCCAGTGAAGGCGACTTCTTCTGTCCGTGCCACACCAGTGCATTCGATTTGGATGGGAAGAAGCTGAACGAGGTTCCTCCTCGCGATCTCGATGTACTTGACGTTCGTCGAAAGAGCGGTGGCTCAGAAGCCGTCGACGGCGACGAGATCTGGATTCAGTTCCAAAACGACCGCGCGGCGACCAGTGAGAAGGTGCCAGTATGACGGGTAAACTTCTGAACTGGCTGGATAACCGAACCGGCTTCCGCGGCATCATGCACGAAGCCTTGTTCGAACGCATTCCCGGCGGCGCGCGGTGGCGGTACGTTTGGGGTAGCACGCTGGTCTTCACCTTTGTGCTGCAGATGATGAGCGGGTTCTTCCTTTGGACCGCGTACAGCCCGAGTGCTCAAACGGCTTGGGAAAGCGTCTATTACATTCAAAACGAAATGAGCTACGGCAACGTAGTTCGTGGCATTCACCACTACGCTGCTCAGTTGATGGTGGTGCTGCTGGCGATTCACCTGATGCAGGTCATCATTGACGGAGCCTACAAAGCTCCTCGCGAGATTAACTTCTGGTTGGGTCTTGTGTTGATGCAGATTGTCCTTGGTCTTTCGCTGACCGGGTATCTTCTTCCATGGGATCAGAAGGGCTACTACGCCACTCAGGTCTCAACCAAAATTATGGGTGCGACGCCGCTGATTGGCCCGCAACTTCAGGAACTTGCGCAAGGTGGTCCGGAATACGGGCACCATACTTTGACGAGATTCTTCGCGATGCACGCGGGTATCCTGCCAGCGTCATTGGTCTTCTTTCTGGCTCTGCACATCGCCGCGTTTCGACGTCATGGCATCACGGTCAAAGATGAGAACCATGCACCGACGACGACATTCTGGCCAGATCAGGTTCTGAAAGACGCCGTCGCATGTCTCGGTGTTCTCGCCGTGGTCATGTTCCTCGCCGTATTCAAAAGCGCCGAACTCAGCGCGCCGGCGGATCCGTCTGAGGCTTACGATGCGGCTCGTCCGGAATGGTACTTTCTGTTTCTGTTCCGCTTCCTCCGGTTCCACGCTGTTGAACAATACGGTTTGGCATTTGGGGCGATCTACATTCCCGGTGCGTTGATGGCGGTGCTGGTGCTGATGCCGATCATCGCGTACTGGAAGGGCGGCCATAAGTTCAACGTGGGCTTTATGTGGCTGGTGACCATTGGAATCATCGGCCTCACGGCACTGGCGATGTACGAAGATAAGAACGACCCCGATCACCAGGCCGCTGTTGCTGAAGCGGAACGCGATGCAGAACGCATCATTGAACTCGCGAAGGGGCCGGACAAGATTCCTGTCACCGGAGCTGTCACTCTTCTTCGCGAAGATCCGTTTACGCAAGGCCCACGACTGTTCGCGAAACATTGTTCAAGCTGCCACCGCTACGACGGGCACAACGGCCGAGGCAAGATGCTGACCAGTCTGGACGAAGCAACCGGCGGACGATCTCCAATGGCGCCGACTGCGGTGGACCTTGGCAACTTCGCTAGCCGCGATTGGATGCGTGGGGTTCTCGTTGACTATCCGAACCACTTTGCTCCGCTGAAGAACGCCAACTGGTTCAAGGAGGCTCAGCAGAAAGAAGAAGCTGGTGAAGAAGCTGAATATATCGATCCGGATGGCTCTGAGATGGCCGACTGGTCTGGCGATCACGAATCGCTGACCAGTGCAGAGAACGCCGACAACCTGAACGCGTTGATTGAATTCCTGGTCGATGAAGCCGGGCACGTTGGTATCAGTGCTGACGACAGGCTTAGCGATAAGGGCAAGGATATCGCTTTGAATGGAACGTGGGCCGGTTCGATCGCGGAGACATCGTGTGCCGATTGTCATACGTCGATTGGCGAAGACTTTGTGAAGAAGTCAGACGACGATGCAGATGGTTATCCTGATATCGCGAAATACGGATCGTCCAAGTGGCTGTCCGATTTCATCAAGAACCCTGGTTCTGCTCAGCACTACGGCGGGAAGAACCGAATGCCTGCTTATGCTGATAAGCTGACTGAGAAAGAACTCGACCTCTTAGTCCGTTGGATGACTGGCGATTACTACCCGACGGAAGTCGAAGCCTACCCGGTCGGTGGCGTTGTCGCTGCCGAGGACAAGCCGGAAGGGGCTGCGAACGATGAGTAGCCAGGTTCTCAACAACGCCACAGAACGAGCGGCTGTCTACGGATTGCTGTCTGCGTTCTGGCAGGATGTTCCGTCCGCTGAAGTATTGACGTCAGTTGCTCAGCTTCCGGTCCAGACCATGCCGCCGGCTTTCGCTCAACTGGCGGACGCCTGCGGAACTGCTGATCGTGAGGAACTGGAGGTCGAGTTCACTCGTTTGTTCATTGGGCCGAAAGAACACCTGCCACCGTTTCAGTCGGTTTGGCAAGAACAGCAATTGGACGGCGAGGCCGCTGTGGCCATGCGTCGGTTCGCCGATGTGATCGGTCTGTCCGATAATGCCGACCACTTTGCTAATCAATTGCTCGCGATGCAGACGATACTGCAGGCTGAGACAGGTGATTCAGCCGATGGATTAGAATCATTGGCGGCCAGTTTTTTCGCGCAGCACCTTTGCTGGGCGGATCTGTTGCTGGAAGCCGTGTCTCGGCGAGCTGAAACGGCCGTCTATCGCGAACTGGCTGTGTTGACGCAGCAATTTCTGCGTTCAGAGGCGGATTTGTTCACAGGTTGACCCCTGTGGTCCGACTGGTACAATCTCGCCTTCCGATGCTTATCCGGCACCGATGTGCCACAACAATACATTGCTTTTCAGGGTATTTTGCCAACATGGGACGCGTTGAACGATCACGTGAAATTGCACGCCGCCGAACTCGCAAGGTGAAGCTTCAAAAACTCCGCGCGAAGTTTGCTGCTGCTAAGAGCGACAGCACCAAAGCTGAAATCATGGAAAAGGTCCGTAAGATCAGTCCGTTGGCAACTATGGACGGCTAGTCAGTTCCTGCTGACAGATTGAAACACACACCGGCTTCGGCCGGTGTTTTTTTTCGTACCAACAGAACGAACACCAACATGCCTCGCGCTGTCTGGCTGACTGATATCCATCTTGACCACGCGTCTGATGAAGCCATCGATCAGTTGGTGTCTGATCTACAAGGCGCCGATCCGGACTTCGTGTTGGTTGGCGGCGATATCGGTGAAGCTCGGAACTTCGCTGACTTCCTACGAACGCTAGGCAGCAGTGTGTCCGCGCGCATCTGTTTTGTCCTGGGCAATCACGACTACTATCGGTCAAACATCGTTAGCGTCCGCGAACAGGCGGCGTCGCTGAGCAGTGAATCGATTTCTTGGCTGCCGCAATGCGAACCGATTGTGCTTAGTAACGATACGGTTCTCATCGGCAACGGCGGCTGGGGTGACGCCCGAGTTGGCGACATCTTTGGAACCGAAATCTTCCTCAACGACTACGCCCTAATCGACGAGCTGCGAACGGTTGCCACACCTGGGTGCATGACAGACGAACTCGTGTTCAAGCTGAACGCCTTGGGCGACGAGGCTGCAACAAACTTGTCGTCAAAGATCGATGCCGCGTTTGAGATGGCATCGCACGTCTACCTTCTGACTCACGTGCCACCGTACCGCGAAGCTTGTTGGTACGAAGGGAAAACCAGCGACGACAATTGGGCACCTCACTTCACCTGCAAAGCCGTTGGCGACTTGTTGACGACGGCAATGGAACAGCGCCCGTCGAAGCAGCTCACGGTCCTCTGCGGTCACACGCACGGTGAAGGCTTTGCACAAATTCTCCCGAACCTTGAAGTCCGCACCGCCGCAGCCGAATACGGTCGCCCCGGCATCGTCGATATCATTGAGCTTCCAGAATAGACCCTCTTCGTCGTGGACGAGGCAACGAGTCCCAGGTGTAGAGCAACTTGGGATTCGTCGCCTCATCTACTACGAATGGCACCTCAATGTCGTGGATCGCTCCGCCGATCCAACGCCTCTTCAAACCCTGATCGAATCGTCCGCACAATGATTCGGCAGATTGAACCTGCGATCAGCGTTGGCAGAACCCATGTGAGCTTGGCTCGACTACGTCGAAGCACTCACTACAGATTGCCCTGAAGGCGTTGGATCGGCGGAGCGATCCACGACTCTCCTTTGCGATTCGCATTCACGGAACCCAATACGCTCGTCCCTCACTTGCTATGTCGTAGCGATTCAACCTCTGGCAGCTTAAACTGGATCAACGAAATACCAGTGGGAGTTGCCTGTGCTACGTTGTTGTTCAATTGCCGTGTTACTTGTCGTTCCGGTGTCTGCTCAGGAATGGAATCAGTTCCGCGGGCCGCATGCTGACGGCTCAACAACGGCCAAAGGCTTGCGTGTCGAGTTCGCTGAAGACGCTGCCGCCTGGAAAACTCCGTTGCCCGGTCGAGCCTGGTCATCACCCGTCGTCTGGGGAAAACAGGTTTGGCTCACCAACGCGCCGGAACTTCAGAATCCCCCCGGTGCCTCAAATCGTCAGGCCGATGTTGCTCGGAATGAGCCGTTGGAGAAACCGATTCGGTTGTCGGCCGTATGCATGGACCTCGATAGTGGCAAGGTTCTTCACGATCTCACCGTGTTCGAAGTAGACCGCCCGCAGTTCACGCACGAGACCAATAGCTACGCGTCGTCGACGCCAGTCGTGGAAGAAGGGCGACTGTACGTTCACTTTGGAACCTACGGCACCGCGTGTATCGATACGAACACCGGCAAACAACTATGGAATCGAACGGATTTGAATGTGATCCATTGGCGCGGAGCCGGTTCGTCTCCCGTTGTGCATGGAGACTTGCTGTTCCTCACATTCGATGGCTTCGACAAACAGTTCATCGTCGCGCTCGATAAGAACACGGGCGACACCGTTTGGAAACGCGATCGAAACATTGACTATGGCACAGACAATGGCGACTACAAAAAGGCCTATTCGACGCCGCGAGTCATCCAGGTTGGCGATCGTGATTTGCTGGTCAGTCCGTTCGCAGTGGCAACCATTGCCTACGACGCAAAAACCGGCGAGCCCGTTTGGACTGTTCGACACGGCGGTATGAACGCGGCTGCCCGACCGTTGTTTGGCAACGGCATGGTCTATGTGAGCGCTGGTGACGACAAGGAATCACTCGTTGCGATTCGTCCGGATGGAAAAGGTGACATCACTCAGTCGCACGTTGTTTGGCGTTCAGGAAAGACCATTCCAAAGCGGCCGTCGCAGTTGTTGGTAGGCGATCGATTTTACATGGTGGCTGACAACGGAGTCGCGGGATGCCTGGATGCGAAAACCGGGAAGTCGCTCTGGCAGGGCAGGGTGGGGGGCAAGTATTGGTCTTCGCCGCTGTACGCCGATGGCAAGGTCTACTGCTTCTCTCAGGAAGGGAAGATTGCTGTATTGCAAGCCGGCGACGAGTTCAAAGTGATTGCGACAAGCAAGCTGGGCGATGGGTTCAATGCGTCGCCAGCTGTGGCGGGGCAATCTTTGATTCTCAGGAGCTACTCACACGTCTATCGTTTTGATCCGTCCGCAAAGTAGAGCGGCTTCGGTTACAGTTAGTTGATAGTTCTCAAGAGTCCAGTTGGCCCGAGTGAATTAGGGTCAGGAAGTTTCGCTATGAATTACAACATGAGCTCGACGCGGCGTTTGTGCGCGTTGGTTGCGTTTTTGCTGATGTCTACGCTTGCCCAGCCTGCTTTGGCTCAACGGCAGCGAGGAGTCGTTAAGGATTTACTCAAAGACTTGATTGAGTCGCAGCTGCGAAAAGAAGAACGCCGCAGAGGTGCGAACCCGGCGAACCTCGGACCCGGCCGGCAGCCGGCCAACATGTCGCCCGAAGAACGCCGGCGTCTTAGACAGCTCAAGCCGCTGGCAGCGAAATACGTCAACAGCTCAGCAGCCTTGGCGACCGGTATGAGCGACGAACTTCGCAGCTCACCCGCTCTGCGTCCGCTTGTTGCCAGGGCTCTTCAGCTCAATGCAACTGCTTCTGCATTGGCCAGGCGTCTTGATGGAAACATCTCACCCGAGTTCCTCTCAACCAGCCTCCGGCAGATTGATCAGGAACACCGTCAGTTAGCATTCCAAGTCGGACAAATCCGACCAGCACCGCAGCGATGCATTCGCGATCTTCAAGAACTCGATCGGGTTCGCGATCAGGTCACAACCCTTTACGAACTTCAGCCGCAGGTCAACTTCGCCGGTCTCAATGAACTGTCCAGCGCCCTAAACGTCACGCTGGACGCGCTTGTCGAAGACGTCAACGTTGAACTGCGTTCGAACTCGCAGTGGCGAAAGTTGGTTCAGGATGGACGCCGTGTGCAATCGCAATGTCGATCGTTCCGCTACACCTGCACCGATTCCAACCCGCGAGATGTCCTTGTGAGTGGTTATCAGGAATATCTGACCATGTGGCAGCCGTACGCGGACCGGCTTGAATCGTTCAACAATCCATACCTCGCCAGGCAGGTTCGGCGTGCTCATGATTTGAACCGCCAGATCTCGCAGCAACTGTTGATTCCAATCGGAGTCGATCGCACTCGGGCAAGACACTTGTCTGAATTGATTGAATCGGAATTGAAGCAGCTTTACGGGTTCATCAATTTGAACGTCCTGGCGAATGTGCCTGATGTTCAGAACCTTCCTGCCATGGCAGCGTCATTGAAAAATCAAACGCATGGCTTCTGCGAGTGCGTGACCAACAACGAAAGTCCCGCACAGATGAAGGCTCGCTGGAACACGATGTACGCCTCGTGGACTGCCTTCACATTTCAGTTAGACGCAGTGAAAAACCGACGCATTCGCACATTGATGCAGGAAATCGACAGCAGCATTCTGGCTCTGCGAGACGTGCTTGGAATCGTGCCTGAGTTCGATCGACGTCAGGTAACTCGCCTGGCTGCGTCGGTCGACAATCTGTCAGACCAAATGCAGACGCTTGTCGGTCGCTGGGGCCGCCGCGGTTCTCTACCTCGCGGAGTAAAGGCAGATCTCGTCGCCTTCCACAACCTGTGCCATGGCTTCCACGATTCAGCTCTGGATCGAGAACCAGCGAATCGCCTTCTCGCCGACTGCGACCGAGTTGTCACAGCATGGCGAATGTTAAACCCACGCATCGCCAAGTGTCAGACCCCGGAAGCCGTCGCACTGAATCGTCTTTCTGAACAGGTGACAGTCAGTCTTGTTCAACTGGAAACGCTTCTGGCTCAGTAGCGTGACCAATGATGTCTACATCCGATGTCCCGGCTGCGATCGCGCGTTTAACCTCGCGCGATCGCAGTTTTGCGTAGGGTGTTCCCGCTGCGTCGCTTGTGGGGTAAAGCGGGTCGCTGAGTCAGAATGCTGCAACTGTGGATACCGGTTCCACCAAGATGCAGATGCCTTGGCTCAGGTTCGGCTCATTCCAGCATCCGACGTTGATTTCGAGTTGGAACTCGATGTGGTCCGCTCGCGCTATGGGAAGCTCCGTATCGTCGCCGGTTGCGTATTTGGTTGCGTTCTGGCCTATCTTTCACGTCCTTTTGTCGCTCCAGCGTGGTTACGGCTTGTACTTGGATTCTCCGTTGCCGAAGTGCTGACACGGACAGTGTCTCGAGTCTTGGCTGTTCGCATTGTGGAGGGCCACGGAATGAGCAAAGGGCGTTCAAAGTAGCCGTCATGTTGCGCCGGGACGAGGCACGACAACGTGATCGTGTTTCACTGGCGACGGAACGGTCGAAGCGGGCAGAGTCTCCTGATATCGCAGCTTTGAGTGGACGAAGTCTGTCTTGAAGTAGCGAAAGGATTCGCTATTATTGGCGAAGGCTTTCGCTTTTAGATTCGCCGCTCTTGCATGTGTGGAGACAAGTCAGATGCGTGAACTTGGGTCGACTCAGCCAACAGCTGTTGAGTTGGAAATCCTGCGGATCCTCTGGGAACTCGGGCCGAGTCCCGTTCGGGGTGTGCACGAAAAGTTGTCCGCTGGCAAGGGCACGAACTATTCGACGACGGTCAAGATGCTGTCGGTGATGCTGGCCAAGCGACTGGTCAAACGGAAAGAAGACGTCCGACCCCATATCTGGCGAGCAGCCATCACTCGCGAACGCGCCGGGAAAAAGTTTCTGACTGAGCTTGTTGAGAAGGTCTATGACGGTTCCGCAATGAGCCTTGTGCTGCAGGCGCTGTCCAATGGGAAAGCGTCGAAAGAAGAAATCGGAGAAGCGCGGCGATTGCTGGATGAGATGGAGGACAAGTCATGAACGTGTTCTTCGATGTCGATGAGGTGGTCGCGGCTGAGGTGATCGAACGGTTGGGTTGGGGCCTATTTCATTCGCTGTGGCAGTTTGCCGTGGTGGCGTTCGTAGGTGTGATCGCCCTTCGTGCGATGCGGTGGAGTTCTGCAGAAGCGCGATCAGTTCTCCTAACGGGGCTTCTGGTACTGGTCGCGGCTTGTCCCGTCGTCACGTGGTTGGTGCACCCTGCGCCCGCTGTTTCCTTGGGTGCTGTCGACGACGACGAAGTCCTGTTGGAGGATGATTCCACGGCGGCGGCGGAAGTTCGCTCTGACGTAGCGAACGGCGATGCAGCGCTTATCACTGCAAATGATGCAGGTGAGGATCGAGAGTCGGTTTCTGTTCCGGCGTTCGGAGCTGATGATGTCGTCGAGCCCACTGAGCCTCTCGAACCCCTTGCTACGTCGACTGGCGAGGTTCCTGAGCCCGCAGTGGAAAGTCCCTCACGACTTTCCTGGGCACGTCGCACCAGCAACGCGGCGCGGCCCTGGTTGACGTGGGCTGTGAGTTTCTGGGGTATCGGTGTTGTGCTGTGTTCGCTGCGTCCGGTGATCGGATGGCTCACACTCAGACGTCTGAAGCGAGTTGGTGTTTCGCCTGTTTCATCCGAGCTGGTGTCGACGTTGGGCCGTGTTTCCAAGCGGATCGGCGTG
>JBGCDN010000069.1:0-3310 GCA_045105495.1 Planctomycetaceae bacterium | reverse complement strand
AGACACAGCCAGTTCGGGCCGGAACAACGCATCCCGGTCAAGAAAGATGGCTGACAGCCCAAGAACAACGCCATCGTCTTTCCCAAGTTTCTGAATGGACTGTCTGACGATTTGCAGGTATTCGTCCGACTCATCTTTGCGCGGCGGCCGGAAGGTGAGTGCCTCGAAAAGATGATCCACGGTAGAACGCAGACGCTCGTCGCTGACGCCTTGTTCTTTCATCAACTGGGAGACGGGCGACAGCGGACGAACGACCTTCGTGCTGTACACGAGGGCGGTCGGCAAACCGCGAAGATCGCCTTTCATCTTGTCGGCGATGGACTTCGGATCGTCCGTGATCTGATACGGTTTGGCGATGCTTAGCGGGCCGTACGCCATGTAACGAACAATGTCGTTAGCGACTCCCATGATCTGCGTCGCTTCCGCGCTGTTCACCGTGTAGAAGTCGGGATAGTTTTCCAGCCCGTGTTTCCGGGCTGACGCGAGGACCGCCGGAACACTTTTCACAGACGTAGCGTAGGCCACAGTTCCGCCCTGCCATTTGATGATTCGGTCGACACCAAAATAGAGCTTGAGTTCGCCACCGTGGTTAGTCGGTACGAAGTCACCCCGCGTGCGGAGACCGGGCTTTGATGGATTGTACTTTGGTTCGGTATTAATCAACTCGTTTAGACGCGTGATGTGTTCTTCCGGTGTTACGCGCCAAATACGGGCGGGCGATGATGTGGGTTTTAATTCGAGGCCTTCAGGCAATGGGCCGAAAAGCAGATCGTGGTCAACGAAATTGCCTTTGTTTGGATCGAGATGATCGCGGAACCCGCCCTTGTCTTGCATGAACTCGGTTAGCTCGCCGACGATCCAGTCGGAAAACTGCAGACGGGCAACCACTTCGGGCTGTTCGCTATCCGCCTGAGGCATTTCTTTCAGCGTGACTTGCGACCAGATGCTCTTCCATGTG
Source organism: Planctomycetaceae bacterium (assembly GCA_045105495.1). Classification (GTDB taxonomy): domain Bacteria; phylum Planctomycetota; class Planctomycetia; order Planctomycetales; family Planctomycetaceae; genus CAYNWT01. The sequence continues at coordinate 2,352 of JBGCDN010000069.1, read as the reverse complement.
GCGGTGTTCACTTCGTCGAGAGGCCCAAGGTCTTCGAGCGAGAGATTGCCTTCCGGGTCGTCGCCACTATGGCAATCGACGCAGTGGTTTGAAAGAAACGGTTGAGCAAAGTCTTTGAAGTCTTTGTCGACTTTCTGACCCGGAGTGTAGGACTGGGCGCTCGCTGTGCTGGGAAAGGCTAACGAGAGCACAGCCACGCCCACAACCACGCAAAGGCGAGCCAAGCTTGCGCGTCCAGTGTGAAGAACGGGCGATTCGAACGACACGTTCACACCAACAATTCCCGCAGTGGGCCATCGCCGTCGTCGAATTTCTTGGCCATCTTGTCGTTCATATTGAAACGATCGCAGTTCTGTCCGACCGCCCGCAACAGCGTCGCATAGAGTGCGTTGATGGGTCGCTTGCCGCCGATCTGCGTAAAGCAACCGGTCTTGAAAATGCCGTCCAAGTTCCCCAGCAGCATGACTGGCCAATTGGCACCGTTGGTGTGCTGCTTGTCCGCGTTGTTACTGGTGTAGACGATCAGCGTGTGATCCATCATCGTGCCGCTGCCTTCCGGCACGCTGTCGAACGCTTCCATCATCCGCACCAACATGCGGCTGTTGTACTGCCGAATCTTGACCCAGATGGGATTGTCCGGCTGATCCATGTGGCCGAGATTGTGACCCTGTTGCTCAATGCCGAGCCCTTTCCAGGCACCGAAGATTTCGCCTCGGCCAGAACCAATTGTTAGCGTGTTGGTGATACCCGACGTAAGCGCGGAAATACCGAGATCCAACAGAACGTCGTGCCAGTCGGTTTCGAACTCCGGTTTCGTATATCGCTCATCCACGGACGGCGCGAATTTGCGCAGGTGATCAGCGACGGTATCGAGACGATCACGCAAACCATTCGCATCCTGGAACCCTCGGACGAACTGACTGTAGCGCTGCCGGTCAGTCGCTGGAACCGATTGCCCCTTCGTCGCCGCCAACTTTTCAATCTGGTTCATCACATTCGATCGGGCCTCGTGCTGCTTACGAATGTTGCCCGTGGAGATGCCACCGTAGAGCATCTGATACAGATGATTCGGATTCGAGTGCATGAAGATCGGCTGACCCGCGCCACTCGCGGACAGTGTCGCGATCGTGGGTTTGGTTTGCATGTTCTCAATTGAGTCCATGCCGATGCACAAATGAGGCAGCAACGTCTCCGGCAGAGCCTTGCTTAGTTCATAGTCGATCGTCGAAGCGCTCGGCGGCACACCGTCACTACCGCGATACCCACCAAGTGCGCCGAAGAACGCGCTGTGCGAAGGGCTGGTGTGCATACCATGCAAACCGTTGATGATGTGCAGTCGCTCTTTATACGGCTCAAGCGCACTGATCGGTTCCGGCAGTTTCGCCTTTGCCAGCGATCCACTGCTGGTCATTCCGTCCGGAATACATGTCTTTGGATCGAAACCCTGATTCTGCATGAAGAAGACGATACGCTTAAGCGTCTTCCCACGGGTGACAGGCGATGCCAGAACCTGATTGGGAAAGAGTGAAGTTCCCAATGCCGCGCTAGCGCCGAATGCTAGCCCTTGTAGCATTGCTCTGCGGTTCAACATGTTCGCGCTTTCGAAGAGAGGTAGGGTCTGCGGTGGTAGCTGAAGCTGGGTATGCGGGGTGCAGATGAAAGGCAACAGGGGACGCTCGCCGCTTGAACCACAATCGGCGAAATCGCTCTCAGGCGTTCATATGTTAACCGGTTTGACCGGGGATTTCATGGCGGAAATGTGAGCCAATACGCTCCAGAGATTAGAGTCACGGCTTTTGCCGGTGCCGAACGGTTTTCCATATGCAGGCGAACGCGGCACATTGAGAGCTTAGTTTTGAGCCGAAGCTTAACGAAGGACTCCGGAAATCATGGCTAAGAAAGGAACCATCCCAGTTGTGGCTTCTTGTCGTCCTCGCGTTCATCTCGTTTGGGCAGATTAGCTGGCCTGACCACCGCGGTCCCGGAGGCGACTACCATCTAACGTCGAAGACGGAATATGGAACCAAGACTCGAATCGGTTCCACTTCGGCTGCACTCATTGACACGAGCGAGAAGGAGGGCAATCGCTCAATTGGCTGAATCTCGCTACCGATCTCCCGTCTTGAGCCATTGCGGTCGGCCTTGAAGACTAACGAGTCCTCAGCAAGCTTCTCCGCGACTGTGGAACCAACTGATCCGAACACCACGGCTTAACAGCTACCTGCGAATGATTCTCGCCGGAACGCCGCGACGTTCTCGATGACGACACGGTCACTAACATGCGGCCCAAACCGAGCAGAACCAACCCGTCAGGCCTCCGGTACTAATTTGGTCTTCCGTAGATGCTCCGGT
>JBGCDN010000068.1:0-5355 GCA_045105495.1 Planctomycetaceae bacterium | reverse complement strand
CTGCCTGCTGAATAAGCACGACTACGACTTCACACCCGCACTACCGGTCCTCGCCCGCTGCGCGAGGGGGAATGTGCCGGTCATCCTGAGTTCCAGTAAGACAGAACCGGAGATGACGCAGCTGGCTGACGAACTGGGTCTGTCGGCCAGCCATTTGATCTGTGAAAACGGTGGGGTCGTCATCTGGCGCGATGCTGACACCCCCGTGTCGCGAGATGTGCTCGGCGTTGAACGAGATCAGATCCGGGCGGTCCTTGATTCTTTGCGGTCACAGTTTCGCTTCCGATCGTTCTCTGATCTCGGCGTTGACGGGGTCGCCGAAGCAACGGACTTACCCGAACCGAAGGCGCGACAAGCGTGCGATCGACACTGCACAGAACCACTTCTTTACGAAGGGCCAGCTGGTTCTGAATCGGAGTTCAAGTCGGCCATTGAAGCGGCGGGGCTGACGCTCACGCGTGGCGGTCGTTTCTGGCATGTTGCCGGGCATACGACGAAGGGGCGTGGTATGTCGGCGGTTCTTGATCGACTGGAGGCAAGGCACCGTAAGCATCGCAGCATCGCGATTGGCGATAGTCCGATTGATCAAAGCATGCTGGACATTGCGGATTTTCCAATCGGCATTCCACAACCGGATGGCAGCGTTTTGGTATCGGCGGGACCAAGCGGGCTCACGTCTAAGCAGCCAGGATCCGTTGGTTGGGCGGAAACCGTTTCGGTTCTTTTCGATCGACTCGGTGTCCCTGAATAACGCCAACGAATACGATAGTTCTGCGCTCAATACTAATCTGATCAGGAGATTACGTGGCTGATTTTGCGCAGAACGGAGTTATTGGCACCCTTCACAACCTTCGAAGTCGTTCGACAGAGCAGTTGGAAGAAGAGCTTGTTGAGTTCTCTTCTGACACGCCGATGGCATTGCTATTGCCGTCTTTGTTTTCAGAGCTTGAAGGGAATGCTCTGCCGGCAATTGTTGAGGAACTTAGTAAGGTTCCTTACCTCAACGAGATCATTATTGGTCTCGATCGAGCCAACGAGGCACAGTTTCAGCAAGCTCGTGAGTTCTTCAGCTGCCTGCCCAATTCTGTGATTTTGTGGAACGATGGGCCGCGGCTTCAGAACGTCGCGAAGCTGCTAAGTGACAAAGGCCTCGCTCCGGCGGAACCGGGCAAGGGTCGCAATGTTTGGTACTGCCTCGGGTACTTCCTTGCGTCTGGCAAGTCAGCCGCTGTGGCCCTGCACGATTGCGACATTCTCACGTATGACCGATCGATGCCGGCGAAGCTGTTGTATCCGCTCGTGCATCCTGCTTTTCAGTATCAGTTCTGCAAGGGCTACTACTACAGAGCGGCCAACGGCAAGCTGCACGGCCGCGTTTTCCGGCTTCTGGTGACACCCATTATTCGCGCGATGAAGCAGGTTTTGGGGCGGCAGGATTACCTCGACTATATGGGCAGCTTTCGCTACGCGTTGGCAGGCGAATTCTCGATGCGGGCGGAAGTCGTCACGTCGCTAAGAATTCCGGGTGACTGGGGATTGGAAATCGGAACTCTTTCGGAGATGTTTCGTAATTGCGCCGTGAATCGAATTTGTCAGGTTGATATTGCAGACAGCTACGATCACAAGCATCAGCCGGTCTCTGAAGACGACAGCAAGGCTGGTCTGCACCGGATGGCTCACGACATCTTCAAAGCGCTGTTTCGAAAGCTGGCGGTTGAGGAAGGGGTTGTCTGGACTCCAAACCTCATTCGAACTCTAAAAGCCTGCTACTACCGAACGGCGCTCGATGTGGTCGATCACTACCACAACGATGCCATTATGAGCGGCTTGAAACTCGACCGTCACCGCGAAGAGGCGACCGTGGAGTTGTTCAGTCAGATCATGGTCGATGCTGGCGAGGAGTTCCTCACTCGCAGTTCGGAAGCTCCGTTTATTCACAACTGGTCACGTGTGACGAGCGCGATACCAGATATCTACGACCATCTCCTGGAGGCTGTGGCTGCTGACAACGATCTTTAGTCAGCTACGGATGGAAGGCGATTTGTGATCCAGAGGCACTGGTACGGTTCAACTCGAATGCTGCCGGATCGATCTTCGATTCTTTGGCCACTCAACGCATCACACCAGTCATCGAGTGCGATTAAGTTTAGTTCCTGAAGCGGCAGCTCCTGTGGTATCGACGTTAAGTTGCTAACGACGAAAATACTTTGGCTGCGGTCTTTGCTCTGACGCCAGAATGCAAAGAAGCAGTCGGACAGTTGGAGAGTGAATTGTGTCGCGTTGGGGTGAAAGGCTGGTTGGCCTTGTCTAAGAGCGATCCGGCGTTTGAGTTCGTTGAACACAATGGCGTGCTTCGACGTTGGATCGTCTAGTTGCTTAGTTAAGAGTTCGTAGTCCCACTTGTGCCGATTAATTGAACGGTTGTGTCCGGTTCGTTCGATACCTTCAAGATCGTTTGGGGTCGCTAGTAGGCTGTGGATATAGAACGCCGGAATGCCTTCTACTGCCATCATGACTGTCTGTGAGCACAGAAAGCGTTCAACCTGATACTCGTCTTCTCCCTCGAACGTTCCCCGCAACGCGTCGAACAGGGAGATGTTGAGCTCATAAATGTGCTCGCTGCCGCCGGCTCCACGTCGAGTCGAAACGCGGCCGCCAAACTGTTGGACGGTTTCGACCATTTGGATTTGTTCTTCTTCTGACAGAAGGCCTTCGGCTGGTCGCATGCCGATGCCATCGTGCGAAGCTGTGAAATTCAAATATGTGCAGCACAGAGGAGCAGGGGGCATGCTCATCATCCACTGCTTCAGGTACGCCGAGTTTCCCGCGAGCAGCGCGTGCACCAGCAGTGGGGCGAGGCTGAAGTTGTAAATCATGTGGGCTTCGTTGCGATTTCCGAAATACGACAGGTTCTCGTGATTCGGCACGTTGGTCTCTGTGAGCAGAATTGTACCTGGGGCGAACTGGTCGAGAACTGTGCGGAATAGCCGCACGGCTTCATGTGTTTGTGGCAAATGCAAACTGGTGGTTCCTGGTTCTTTCCACAGGAAGCCGACAGCGTCCAACCGAATCCAGCGCACACCTTTTTCGAGATAGGCGACGACGACTCTTAGGAACTCGATCAACACATCCGGGTTGCGAAAGTTCAGGTCAATCTGATCATGACTGAAGGTGCACCAAAGATGTTTCACTCCGTCTTTCGTTTGTGTGGGACGAAGCAAAGGCGTGGTGCGAGGCCGAACAACCGCCGAAAGATCATCCGTCGCGCAGGCTTCTACGAAGTAATCGGACCCTGGGCTTTTTCCTTCGCAGTAGTTCTTGAACCAGTCACTTTCCGAAGAAACATGGTTAATTACCAAGTCCGCCATGAGCTTGTATCGCTCTCCCACTGCGGAGATGTCGTTCCAGTCACCGAGGTCCGGATTGACCTCCAGGTAGTCGATGACCGCAAATCCATCGTCCGAGCTGAACGGACAGAACGGCAGAATGTGGACGGTCGAAATCTCTTTGTCGAGTCTCGTATTGAGGAACTCAAGCAAAGTCTTGAGCGGTGTTTCGGCGCTCGCTCGAATTGAGTCGCCGTAGGTGATGAGCAGAGTGTCTTCTTCTGACCAGAGTGCATCGGTCGAGGTGAGGTCGGTTTCTTCCAGAACCGGACGAATTCTATCCGCTAGTTGCGCGGGGTCGTGATCCGGGTAGAGGAAGGTGAGATGCTGTCGAAGTCTGGCTTCGAAGTCTTCAGTCCAGCTCGCATTCGTCATCGGATCAGTTCAACTGATGGTTCACCGTCCGACTGAGCGTGATCGGAGCACGGTGGAAGGGCTGTGGTGTTGCGTCGCATCTCAAAGTTCGATCCAACCGCGTGCTACGGATGGGACGAGGTTCGAGCCCCGATCGCACTTCCAAGTATTGACGGCGTAGATTTGCATTCGAGTGCAAATGTCACAAGCCCGGTCTTTCGAACCGAGGCAAAGCACGCGAGATGCAGGACCCACGCGACGGCGGGCGTCGCGGTCTTGCGGATTCTGGTGAACCCTGTTCAGCTCTTCGGCGTTACCAGTATGCCGTCTAACAGGGCGTGGGAAATTCACGCAAAAAACGGCTCGGAGAGTCATTTCCTAATCGTCCTTCAGCAAGCTGCTAAGCGCTCTGTTGCATGGGCAGTGCTGCTTTGCCGATCGGCGCGGTGAACGCTGGTGATGATACCCCGGTGTTTCTACCCACAATTCACTCTACTCGAGGTTGCCTGATGTCTTCATCATCGTCGTCGAATTCAGCCAGTCTTGGTTGTGGAACACTCATTCTGATCGCTTTGATCGTACTGTTCTTCGGAAATAACAACGACGAGTTGACGAATCAGGTGCGGAGTCTGCGAGCCGACGTGAAGGCTCTCAGTTCCGAAGTTCAAGAGCTTCGAGAAACGATGGCTGGGGATGTTGAGGAATCGCTTCCGGCCGAGCAACCTGAAGGCCAATAGACTACTCTTTTTCGACCTGTAAAACTTCAGTGCCGTTCTGTTTGTAAACGACGCCTTCTTTCATCACGAAGTCGATGGATTTCAGAAGAGCAATGTCGTCGATCGGGTCGCCTTTCACGGCAACAAGGTCTGCTAGCTTGTTGGGTTCGATGGTTCCAAGCTGATCCTCGATCTTCAGCAACTTCGATGCTTCTAGTGTGGCCGACTTAATGGCAGCCATTGGCGGCATGCCAGCGTTGACCATGAGTTCGAATTCTTCAGCATTCTCACCGTGTGGTGAGACACCCGAGTCCGTTCCGAAGGCAATCTTCACACCCGCCTTGTAGGCCTTGCGGAATGTGTCGCGAATGACCGGGCCGATCATGGCAGCCTTCGGCCGAACGACCGCTGGGAAGTAATCTGGTTCTTCTGCTTTTCGGGCCACCCATGCTCCAGCCATCATGGTTGGAACCAGATAGGTTCCTCGCTGTTTCATAAGTTCCATGATTTCCGGCGTCATATATGTGCCATGTTCGATCGAATCGACCCCAGCAAGGACGGCCCGTTTCATGCCCTCACTACCGTGAGCATGGACAGCTACGGTCATTCCGTAGTCTTTGGCTGTGGAGACGATTGCAGTGAGTTCTTCGTCTGTGAACTGCGGGTTCTGTCCATTCTTGGCGAGGCTGAGAACACCGCCGGTTGCGGTTAGCTTGATGCAGTCGGCTTCGTCTTTGTATCGCTGTCGGACAGCTTTGCGAGCATCATCGACACCGTTCACTACACCATCGATCGGACCCGCATCTTTGACGAAGTCTCCACGCAATCCGTTGGTCGGGTCGGCGTGTCCACCGGTGGTTGCGAGCGATTTGCCAGCGGTAAAGATGCGTGGGCCAATA
>JBGCDN010000067.1:0-7242 GCA_045105495.1 Planctomycetaceae bacterium | reverse complement strand
AACGGCGCCGACTACTGGATGCGCGGCGCGCTGTCGGCGGTTGGGCTTGGGCATTCGCTGCTGCTGCCCGTCATGCTGATGTTCGTTCTATTCGCGTGGCATGTTTTGGCTCGCGATCCTTGGCGAGTGAAGCCGGCAACGATTGGTGGCATGATGGCAGAAAGCCTTGTGTTTGCCTGCTGTCTGGTAGCCATTGGACAAATTCACAACGCCGTCTTTTCAGCTCTGCCAGACGTAAAAGAACTCTCAGTCACCGCAGCTCCACCAAGCGCGAGGGTCATCGCTTTTATTGGCGCCGGAGTTTATGAAGAAGTTCTGTTCCGCCTTTGCCTCGTGCCAGCCGCATACGGACTGTTTCGATTGGTCGAGGTCCCACATCGCTGGGCCGCTATCGGTTCCATACTCGTTACAAGCGTCGTGTTCGCGGTCGCTCATTATGTGGGGCCTGCAGCCGATTCTTTCACACTGTTCAGCTTCAGCTTCAGAACCATCGCCGGTGTATTTTTCGCCGCGCTGTTTGTGGTGCGTGGCTTCGGAATAACCGTCGGCGCACATGCGGCTTACGACCTGCTGGTCGGCGTTCTCTTCGCGAGCAACTAAGATACCGACGTTTCACACTGCTCCTCGCAATGCGACTATCGTATCAATTGGATTCGAGCGGTAGATCCGAGCTGAGTAGACTGAAACTCCGAGAGTGCTCTTCCAGTCTGAAAACGACCATCTTCGCACTCAACAAACGCTTTGATCAGCAGGCGATCTTTCGCCGCCTTCAACGTGAAGAAGGCTTCAATCGGCGTGCTTAAGCTTGTGAACGTCTTTCTGCCGATCGCGACTGATCGACCGTTTTTCGTTGTTTCGACACCTACAACGCATCGCACTGCGTTGGGCGGCAGAGCTGCTGTGCGAACCAACAACCCGTCGTCTGTGCGTTCAACACTCAGCTCTAACCGCTTGTTCTTGCGGCGAACAGATATTGATGCCTGAGACGACCGCAGACTGTCACTCCGCACCACGAAACTGTTCCGTGCCGATGAAACGTCCACAAACACAGTAGATGATGGCATGACTTCCAGTTCCATGTCTGCATGGCCATCCCACTCGATGCATTTGGGTCCGATCAGCACAAAGTCACCTTCGATTCTTGGCGATTCGCTGATCGTTTGCTGCGTCCAGTTCCTGAACGTCGATTCGAACCGATTGCCCGTCGCATTGGCAACGTTGTTCGCCCCCACAAGTCCCGACGCAACAAGCCGCCGAAGCGACTGCTGTTCTCCATGAGTCCGCATCAATACCGATAGGAACGACGCTGTTGCACCACGAGAACCGTGGTCCCGGAAAAGCCCCGCTGCCAGATAACTCGGAACGACAAGTGAATACCGCTCAGGATGTTCAAGGTATCGACTAATTCGATGATCGATGTTTTGCCGCGCGTCGGATGCAACTTGTTCGACAGCGTGAGCGAACCCTTCATGCAACCAGTCTTCTTCGTGGAGCCCGGCTGGCGAACAACAACGGACAACGTGGGCCAGTTCGTGAGCAACGATCGCGTCCAGGACTGGGAGCGCCGGAATATCTGACGACACATACATCATGTCGGCTTGATTCCCAATGCTGTCTGCTGTTGTGTCGTAGTCCGCTGGACAAACAAAGGCTGTCGGACTTCGTGGTTCAGGACGCGGCACAAGCAGGACGCTGAACTTCCCGTTACTGTCGAGGTCCGGGATCTCACAATCCAAAAGTTGGGTCACCACCGAGATCTTCGCGGCGACCACTTCCATCAACTCGGAGAGCCGAAAAGAGTCAGGTGGTTCTGCGGCCGGATGCAGGTAAACAGCAACCTCAGAGTTTGAACCAACGCAAGCCGCAGTGATAGAGCCGAAGAAACGAGGATCGTCCAACGGTCCGCCACCCGTGTGGACCCGAAACTCTCGTTTTAACGCGATGTCATCACCGTCGATGTGATGTCCACGATGTAGAACGGCCTTATCTTGCTGGGACCAGCTCGACGCCGGTTCGTTTTCCTTTGGATAAAGCAGCTGAAGGTTCCCAACTGCCGTTGTCCCGCTGCTGGTAAGCCGAAAGATCTGCGGTTCTGTCCGATGCAAGTTCGTCAGGACGGCCACAGATTGGCTGTTCGAAGGCGGCGTTGGAAATGTGTATTGGTCGTCGATGGTCGAGACCGCGTAGAAACCATCTTCGCTTCGCGGAACGTCTTCTCTCATTACGCCTGCCGCCAGCACGGCGGACGCAATCCCTAGAAGTACCAGGTAGCGACCGGGTGATGATGCCATTTTGAAACACCCCCGCAGTTCCGCACAAACCGTGGCAGTCGTTGCCACCTGTTTGGTCATCGGGCCTGAGAGCGTGGTTGGATGACCCCGACACCGCAAAGGTCTCCCAGAGTCACTGACTAGAACCGGACTCACTACGGAAGACGAAAGAACTGCCGGTCATTCGCATTTTCGCGCGGTGACATGTGGCGAATAATGGGCAAACTACGGAAGACGATTAGGTCCCGCGTGAATTTCAAGACGCAACGGAAACAGAAATAACAAGCACCCAGACCGGCAAGAATGGCCAATTTCCCACAGAATTTCCTTCGAGGTGTGCCGATTCAGCCTGTAGAATGCTTGGTGGACTCCGCGCTTTGTGCGTTACTCATCTCATGGAGTCTTCATGGCGACGAACGGCTCGTCGCCAGCCACATCAATCGCAATTTCATTGCACCTCAGGAGTGTCTGATGACATCGACCCGAGCACGGAGAGTTCTCTCTCTCATCGTCGCCGTCGCAATAACCTCGACTGCGTACGGCCTCGAAGGACTCAAGAACGTTGACGGCTCCGCTCGAGTGCAGGCGTTCCAAACCGAAGACGGAAGCAATTACTTCGCTCTCATGCTGAAGCCGAAGCAAAACCTCGGCCCGGTAGCTCGAAAGCACGTTGTGCTGTTCGACACATCAGCCAGCCAGGCCGGTCAGCATCGCGACCATGCTTTGGACGTTCTGCAAAACCTCATGAAGCGGTTCGATGCCAGCGACCGCGTGGCTTTGTTCGCTGTTGATGTCCACGCGAAACCACTCACGCAGAGTTTCGTCCCAGCGAACTCGGTAGAAGCAAAAAATGCAATCGAACAACTCAAGGCAAGAATCCCACTTGGTGCGACGAATCTTGAACTCGCTTTGAACGCAGTTCTGAAGCAGTGCGATGGTGAACCAACAGCGGTCACATACATCGGTGATGGCCTGAGTACCGCAAATCTAATTCTCACAGACGGCTTGCGAGAGCTCGCCAACGCGTGTCGTAAACAAAAGGTTGTGATCAACAGCTACGCCGTTGGTCCAAACCGTGATCTTGAACTGCTCGGCATCCTTGCTGTTCAAACTGGCGGAGTCGTTCTCCGAGACATCGGTCGCGGCGATATCGACGATTCAGCGGTCGTCACTGGATACCAGCTCGCGAACGTGATGCATCACCCTGTGACGTACCTCGACAAAATGCCCGAAGGACTGAGCTCGGCAACTGTTTACCCAGCGAATCCTGTCCCACTTCGAACAGATCGCGAAAGTGTCTTCATCGGCAAGGGTCAGTTCTCATCTGGCCGAATGACCGCTGACATCAGCTCAGCCGACGGCAAGTCTGCTCGAATCCTCTGGACGGTTGGCAAGTCCGAATTCAGCAAGCACAACGGGGTTCTACCCGGCTTGTTCGCACGAGCCGAAGAATTCGAGGGCATGGCAGTCGGCGTGGCTGGCGAATCGATGCTTCAAATCGCTCGTAACCAGTTCAACTTGAAGAACTCAGTTAAGCTGGCCATGGCTCAAGACAACTCATTCTTTGAGAATGCACCAGCCGGTCAGGATCTTCCAAGTGACCCTCCGGCCGGCGGCGAGTTCGAAGAACCAGCGGCACCAACTGAGGTGCCTGCTACAAATCCGGGCTCATTGGTTCTTCCCTCAGACATGCCTGCCGATTCGCTCACGATCCCAGGTCAGTCTAGTGCCAACGACATTCTTGGCGCACCACAGGCTGGTGACGCTGACGCAATCTCTCAGGTGGAAGAGCGAATTCGTGTTCGTACCGAGTACTTCGGACGTCAGGTCCAAGCGACTCTTCGTCAAGTTGAACGCATTCAACGAGACGAACCACGGGCAGCTCGTGGCCTTCTGAAGGACACCCTGGAAACAATCCGAGCGTCCACCGACATTGATCCAGACGCTCGACAAGACATGCTGCGTCGCTTGCAGTCTTCGCTCTACAACGTCGATCAGGCACAGCAGCTCTACGAGCAACGGGCGGCTCAAGTCGCAGCCAAGCTTGCCGCAGATGAATCTCGGCGAAACATGATTACCGCGATGCAGCTTGAAGAAGAACGTCTTCAAACACTCATCGAAACCGTTCGGCAGCATCTTGTCGACGCTCACAAGGGCGACGACGCTGCTTACGACGAAGCTGAAGCGGTAGCTCGAATTGCAATCGACCTTCGACCGGGCAACGGTCCTGCAACGCAGGCTTTGTTCAACGCAGAAGCAGCCAACCAGTTGAATAAGGCATATCGCTTGCGATCGCTGCGTTCAGACCGATTCCTGGAAACACTCTACCAGGTCGAACGATCACATGTTCCATTCCCAGACGAACCACCGGTCATCTACCCACCGGCAGACGTCTGGAACGCCCTGTCGCTACGGCGTATTGAACGCTGGTCTTCGGTTGACCTTGCGAAGGAATCGGAAGCAGCCCGACGTATTCGTCGAGCCCTCGATGGACCAACGGAACCAATCACCGGTGGTGATTCTCTCCAAACCGTTCTCGACTTCATCTCTGACGTCCACGGCTTCCCAATCATTCCGGATCGGTTGGCTCTTGAAGAGGTTCAGATCGATTCACTTGAAGACGTAACAGTTGCTGAAAACCTACAGTTGGAAGGTATCTCGCTGAAAAGTGCGATGCGAATTCTGTTCGAGCAACTCGAAGACGTAGATGAACCACTCACTTACCTCATCAAGAACGAAGTGATGTACATCACGACGCAGGCTGAAGCGGACTCTGAAGAGAACTATCAGACCCGGGTCTATCCTGTCGCAGACCTCGTTATTCCAATTCTCCCTGCCGGTGGTGGCGGTGGAATTGGTGGCGGTCAGGGCGGCGGCCTCGGCGGCGGTCAGGGCGGCCTCGGCGGCGGTCAGGGCGGCCTCGGTGGTGGTCAGGGCGGTGGTCTTGGCGGCGGCCTCGGTGGCGGTGGCCTTGGGAATGTCCCACCAACTGCGTTCCAAAAAAAAATGACTCTGGGCAAGTAAAATCTGCCAAGACTGATAAGCAGGCTAATCAAGAACAGCGACCGTCTACCAAAAAGACGGTCGCTGCCTCTTTGCGCGAAAGTAAGCTCAAGCGAAACAAGGGTGAAACATGGCTTGCCTACTTCCGACGCGTTGAAAAACCGCCAACGGGGGCCATACGAAATACGGTCCTTGAACTACACAACGACAAGAAGTACGTCGAAGTCACGACCCTCATCGAAGCGGCTTTGCTTCGCGGTATGTCAGAGCCATGGATGTACGATGTGCTGGCGTTGACGATGAAGCTAACGAACCGACCGCAGGAAGACATCGACCGGGCACTCTTGTCTCGCGTCGACTTTGACGCGACTCAGGTTCCCAGCATGATGTACTCAGCAGCATACCTTCGTCGCCTTGGTGCCAACGAACCCGCCCTCAAGCTGTATCAGCAGGCGGCCCGACTGGCTCCGGCTCGCCCGGAACCATACGTGCTTGGAATGCGAATCGCCAAATCGCAGAAGCAATGGGAAACCGTCGGCTGGGGCGCTGCTGGCGTGATTAGCTACGCTTGGACGAAAGACCAACCCAAACTTCACGCCGAAGCTGAAGGCGCGGCGGGCGATGCGTACAAAGCACTTTTAAAGGAAGGAAGGAAAGTCGCAGCCGGCAAACTGAAGTCTCAAATGGCAGAAGCTCGCAAACGCGATCTGATGGTCAAACTGAAATGGAGCGGCGAAGGAGATCTCGACCTGCTTGTTGAGGAACCAGGTGGAGCCGTTTGTTCTTACAAGGAACCACAGACGAACGGTGGCGGTTTTCTGATTCACGAAGGCAGTGGTCCGAATCAAAAGAACTGCTACGAGGAATACGTCTGCCCCGTTGCCGTGCCTGGCCAATACAAGCTTCGAGTCCGCTTTGTCTACGGCGAAATTGTCGGCAAACGCGCGAGTCTGGAGGTAACGCGGTACAAAGGCACGGATCGCGAATCGAGTGTCACATTGCCCGTCCGACTGGAATCCGACGATGCAGTCGTAACCGTTCCGCTTCCTAACGGACGAGCCACCAAGAAACGCAAGAAGTGAATCACAATGGTTCAGTCGTCGGACGAACTGCCCAGTGCCGTCAGAGCGAGCGGGCAACACCAGACCAGTGGTTCAAACAAACAACCCACAGTCAATCCGACCATGCGGCGATGAGACTGTCGACGAACACCATCCCAACGTAGCCGCCGCACCCGATGCAACGGAACGTTGCCTTAGCGTTCTTTGACTCGGATGAGGCCTGGTGTCACATCGACATCGAGCGGGGAGACAATACCTTGCTCGAACAGTTCCCAACCGATGGCTCCCATCGCCGCGTTGTCCGTGCAATACTCGGGCGGCGCGCAGAGGACCTTGTGGGATTGAGCCAACTTATCGAGCGCCTTTCGTAGGCCTGAATTGCAGGCGACGCCACCACCAACACACAGTGTTCGGTAACCCGTCTGCTTGAGCGCTAATTTGCACTTGGCGATGAGGACATCCACCACGGCCGCTTGGAACGAGGCGCACAAGTCGTCGATTCGCTGTTCCGTGAGCGGCGGTGCAGGAGCACTGCGTGGTCCGGGGTTGCCTTTGGCTTCGTAAAGAATCGCCGTCTTTAAGCCACTGAAACTAAATCGTAATCGCTTGTCGTGGATCATGGGCCGCGGAAACTTGTGAGCCTTCGGGTTCCCGTTCGCAGACCGACGATCAATAACGGGGCCGCCCGGATAGTCCAGGTCCAAAACTCGCGCGGCCTTGTCGAACGCTTCGCCAGCAGCGTCGTCGATGGTCCAGCCGATCAGTTCTAAGTCGGTAGGAGAACGGCAATCATACAGATGCGTGTGCCCGCCGCTCACAACCAAACCAACACAAGGATACACCGGCCGTTCGACAATCATCTGACACGCGTAAAGGTGCGCTTCGATGTGGTTGATTGTCACCAGCGG